>JALFMW010000402.1 GCA_022782605.1 Clostridium sp.
CTTTTAAAGATTATTGCATTACTAATATATTAACATTTATTAGTTTTATTTTAAATAAAAATAACTCTATCTTAGCTAAAGAGCACTAAAATAAAGTTATTTTTTTAACAATTCTTTTTTATTAATATTAAATATTTATTATTTTTTTGTTAAAATATTTTATAAAATCAATACTATTTTAAAAACATAACTTAAACATAAAAAACCGTATCAAATAGATACGGTCTTTTTATTTAAACTTTTCAGATAATCTTTATTTTATAATTGTAACTAATACTTTACTAGTTACTCTAGCAATTACATTATGTTCTTTTCTTGCATCAAAAGGTAGAAAATCACCTTTGTTAAGTTCAAACTCTTCACCATCTGTAAATTTCATATCAACTATTCCATCTAATACTTGGATAGATGCATAGCCATTATGAGTATGATTTGGAATACCTTTAGTTGGTTCAAACTTGAAGAATAATGTTTTATATTTTTCATTTTCTACTAAAAATTCTCTATTACTTTCTATTTGGTTTACGTTAATTTTGTTTATATTGATACTCCTACAAAAATTAATCTTTGATATCTATTGCAGAAACTGGACAAGAATCCCTAGCTTCCACTGCACCATCTTGTAAGTTTTCTGGTATATCATCATTTATAGCTACTGATTTTCCATCATCATCCATACTAAAAACATCTGGACAAATTTGAGTACATAATTCACATCCTATACAAGTATCTTTATCTACATATGCTTTCATTTTTATTGCTCCTTTTTGTTAATATTTTTATACTTCTTGTTGTAAACAACTTTTTAAATCGTCTTGTGGTGTACTTATTAAACGAATATCAAATGTATCTACTAAATATTGAAGTACGTTTGGACTAAAGAATGCTGGAAGTGTCGGTCCTAAGTATATTCCTTTTATTCCTAATGATAATAATGCAAGTAAGTCTGCTACTGCTTTTTGTTCATACCAAGATATGATTAGTGATAGAGGTAATCCATTTACATCTGTTTCAAAAGCATCAGCAAGAGCTGTTGCTATTCTAACTGCTGAATAAGCATCATTACATTGACCAACATCTAGTAATCTTGGAAGTCCTGCAACTTCACCAAAATCTAATTTATTAAATCTATATTTACCACAAGCAAGTGTTAATATTACACAATCGTCTGGAACTTGTTTAGCAAATTCTGTATAGTAATTTCTACCTGGTCTTGCACCATCACATCCACCTATTAAGAAGAAGTGTCTTATTTTTCCATCTTTTACTGCATTAACTATTTCTTCTGCATGAGAAAGTGTAGCATGGTGACCAAATCCTACTAGTATTTCATGTGGCTCTTGATCTTCTTCATATCCACCAAGTTCTAGTGCTTTTTCTATAATTGGTGTAAAATCTTTCTTGCCATCTTCTCCTACACCTATATGTTGAACTCCATCCCATCCAACTACACTAGTAGTAAATATTCTATCTTTATAAGATTCTCTAGGTCTCATTAAGCAGTTAGTAGTCATTAATACACAACCTGGTATGTTGTCAAATTCTTTTTGTTGATCTTGCCAAGCTCCACCGAAGTTTCCTACTAAATGATCGTATTTTTTAAGTTCAGGATATCCATGGCATGGAATCATTTCGCCGTGAGTATATATATTAATTCCTTTACCTTCTGTTTGTTCAAGTAACATTTGTAAATCCCATAAATCATGACCTGACACTATGATAAATCATTGCCATATTATTTTCCATATTTAATTCCTCCTAATTTGTAATTTTTTTTGTTCTGTTTTAGTATTTACAAGTTTGTTAAAAATATAGTTACATATGTAACTAATAGGAGGTTATTTTTATGAAAATAGACCAATATATTAAAATACTCTCTAAATGTGATTTATTTACTAATATTGACAAGGATGAATTACTTAAAATATTTGATTCTATAAATTACAGAATAATTAAATATGCTAAAAACACTATTATTCACAAGAAAAATGATTCTTGTAAAGATCTTATAATTATTTTAAATGGCACATTATCTTTATATGAAGACAATTTTAATAATAAAACTTTCACTGTTTATAGTTTTTCTCCTGTAAGTATTGTAGGAGCTAATACTTTATTTTCTGATAATAATCATTATAAACTCAATATTATTTGCAAGACAAATTGTACCTTATTATATATTTCAAGAGATGTTATTTTTAATTTATTTAATAAAAATGATATGCTTTTAAGAAATTATTTAAATCATATGAGCAAGAAAAGCCAAATTTTATTAGATAAAATCTCTACACTTTCTAATAAATCACTAAGATTATCCATAGCTTCTTATCTCAATTATGAGTATGCAAAACAACGTAGTCATAAAATCTTATTGAATATGACTAAAACTGAATTAGCTACCCATTTTGGTGTGGAGAGAACTTCTTTATCTAGAGAACTTCAATCTATGAAAAAAGATAATTTAATTGATTATGATAGACATAGTATCACTATCTTGGATTCTAATTTTTTTAATATAAAATAATTATCGAGAGCATAAAAGAATTTGTGCTTATGATGAAATAAATACTCATTTATGGCAAGTCAAAACATAATGAAAAAGTGGACCATAAGTAAAGGACATTGCTATAAAGGAAGGAATTTTAAATAATAATTATTTTCCTTCATTCAAATTCATTTATTTAACAGAAGATGCAATTGAGCTTTTTATCTATCACAACTTTCATATTCTTCCCCAGTCTCTAACTCTTCTTTAGTAAGTATCTTCTTCCTAGATACAATCATATTGCATTCCATGCAATAATAGCTTATTGTACCTCACCCATCTAAAACATCCAACTTAGTCCTACAATAGGGACAATAATATTCTTTTGTCATAAATCCACCTCTCTAATCATAATTAATCTTATATTTATAATATATTTATTTCATCCTTGCTATCTATCACAGCTTTTATAAACTTATTTTTCATATTTGCCCACTTTCCCACTATGTCATAAAATGCAAATTTCGTTGTATCTTATAAAAGATTAACAAAATTATATAAACTATTTTATATCAATATTACATTTTATGGATAGTTATTTTTATAAAAAATATTAATTACTTAATCTTTTCTGTTTTATAACTACAAGAGTCACCGCATAAACAGCTAATGCAAATCCTAATACTATAATCATGCTCATAAATATCGGTCTCATATTTTCATTACTATAATTAACTAAAATAGCTATATCATCATTAGCTTTTACATACCAGTAAGTAGGATTGAATTTTGCAATTGAAAGAACTATATCTCCCAAATATTGCTGCGGAACAAAAACACCACTTATAAAACAACTACCAAGAGCAATTACATTGACTACTGCTGACAAAGCATTTCTACTAGTTACAAGATTTGAAATTAAAATACTTATGCTAAGAGCTGCCAAAGTAAACACAAATGAATTTAATAGGGACAATAGTCCATTTATAGTAAACATATAATTTTTAAACATTATAAAGCTGGCAATTATCATAACAAACCACACTACTAGGGCATAAGTAATATTTGCAAATACCATTTGAATATTCATATTTTTCATGCTTAAAGATGAGGCTAAATTTCTTCTTTTTAAATCTTTATTATTAAAACTTATCATAACTAAACTAATTCCAAGAATTAATACGGCAAACATGGAATATGCAAAGAAGTTATAATAATTGGCACAGCTAGCATTATTTGAGTAGTCATTATCATAAGTTTTAATTTTTACATCTGTAGTATGTGATAAATCTTTATTCACATTTGATACAAGTTTTGCTTGTGATATATTGTCTATTGTGGAAGTATACATTTTTACTGTATTCAAATATCTATTGATTAAATTATCCATATAAATTTCACTAGTTGAGTTAGGTATTACAGTTTTTTCAATATTAATATCTTTATTTCCTTTTAATATTTCCTTTGTAAATCCCTTTGGAATAGTTATAATATATTCAGCTTCTCTGAAAAATAGTGCATCTTGCAAATCTTCTTTACTTGTACCCACGTCAACTATATTTGCATTTTCTTTTAGATAATCTCTTAAGCCCGATATAAGTTTTGAGTTTTCATCTTTATTAATAATTGATATATTTACTTTAGTACTTTCAAAATCCGTATCCTTAGGGGAAGTTGATACCTTTCCAAAAATAATAGCAAATAATAAAAATATGATTAGATAAATAGATAATTGACCTATATTTTTCTTTATTATCTTAAAATAAGCTTTATAAACTTGCATATTTTTGCCCCCTTAATACAAAATAAGTAATACTGCTGAAAATAACTGATAAAATACAAAGTATACCTATATTTATAAAAAATTTTGTCGGTGTGTCATAAAAATATAATGAATAAAAAGAATCTGCTATTAAATTTACAGGATTTATATAAGCAAGTATAGGAAGTTTATTTGCTACAATATACTTCATTTTGTCATACATCATTCCTGCTAAAAATGACATGGTCATAGTTGAACCAATTAGTATACCCACCTTAACACCTTCATTTTTCTTAACAATAATTCCTATAAATGTTCCCATAGTTACTCCTGTAATAGTTCCAACTAGACAAGTTAAAAGTATATAGCCTAAATTACTAGAGAAATTAACTCCAAGTACAGTGCTTATAAATAATAAAAGTACTCCTATATCAAATAGTTCAACTGTAGTTGTAGCCAACATGGATGATGCAAATATTTTTATTTTATGAGTTGGTGATACACAAACTCTAGCTCCTTGTGATGATTGATTTGCTTGTATAGCACTTATTTCTTTAATTCCTAAAAAACTACCATATAAACATGCCATACCTATTAACGTATAAAAATAATTAACACTTGGATCTGGTGATTGTTTACTTATGGCAACTTCTTTTAGATAATTTGTATCTTTTAATAAGTTTTTCATCATATCTTCATTTAAAGCCCCTGGATTTTCTTTTATAATTCTTTTAATTGTAGAAACTTTTTCTTTATATTCATCTACAAAACTTTTTATAATAGTTTGATTTAATCCTGATTTATTTACCACAATATTTATATCATCATCAAAGAATATATATCCTTCAACTTTATTATCTTCTAAAAGTTTTTCAGCCTTATTTTTTGATACATATTGTGTATTAAATACAACATCATCCCTTTTCTTATCTGAAACTTCATCCAATACTTTAGTAAATTCTTTTTCTCCTTCATATGATGAGTTTTTTACTACTGCTAAATTTATAGGTTTAAAATTATCAGCACTGCCAATATTTCCTAAAGCTAAGTTAAAAAGTATAGCTAATATTATAGGAAAGAAAAGAGTCCAAAACATCATGGATTTGTCTCTTACAATACATTTCAATCTATATTTATAATTATGAAAAAACATTTATTATACCTCCTAGTCTCTAAGTTCTTTTCCTGTTATCTCTAAAAAAACATCATTTAAAGTAGGTGGTTCTGAGTAGATTTTACCTATATAAAGATTTTTAGTTTTCAGATAATCCATAAGGGCAACTAAATTATTTTTACCTTTACTGGATTTTACAACTAAACGATTATCTTTGTATTCAGCAAAAACAATATGAGGAAGTTTTTTAACTTCTTCTAAAATTTCATCATTCAAATTGAATATTTCCATCATAATTGTTTCACCACAATTTATCATGTTTTTTAGTTCTTCACTAGTTCCACTGGCAATTACTCTCCCCTTATCCATAATAGCAATTTTTGTGCAAATTTGCTCCACTTCTTCCATATAATGAGAAGTGTATACTATAGTTGCTCCAGCTTTATTTAATTTTACAATTCCTTCTAGTATGTTATTTCTACTTTGAGGGTCTACTGCCACTGTTGGTTCATCTAAAATAATTAACTTTGGCTTATGGGCAATTCCACAAGCTATATTCAATCTTCTAAGTAATCCTCCACTTAATTTTTTAGGATAAAACTTTTTATAATCATCAAGTCCTACAAATTCTATAGCTTCTTCCACAAGTTCTTTACGATGTTTTTTATCTAAAATATAAAGTCCGCAGAAATAATCAATATTTTCATATACTGTCAACTCATCAAATACAGCTATATTTTGCATTACCACACCTATATTTTTCTTTAAATCATAAGAATTGGCTTTCATTAATTTATCGTAGACTTTAATTTGACCTTTATCGTATTTTAATAAAGAAAGTATACAGTTAATTGCTGTACTTTTTCCAGAACCATTAGGTCCCAATAATCCAAATATCTCACCTTCATCAACTTGTAAATTCAAATGATCTAGTGCTACTAAGTCATCATATCTTTTTACTAGATTCTTAACATCTATCACCATACTTCTTCCCTCCATAAATACAATAAAATATAATTTTTCTTTTTATACTTTTATTGTATTTATTTTTTCTCTCATAGTTAAGTGAATAGCTTCCTAAAATAATATGACAAATGTAATTGTCTAGTGTTAAAATCATTGTATAACTACAGTACAAAAGGTGATAATATATGAATTTTTTAATTGATAAATTGATAATTTTTATAACATGTTTTTCAGTATTTATATATAATGTGAATGATATCTATAGAGTAACAAGTATTTTAATAGTAATATTTTTTAGTGCAATTAATAGTTATCTAGATAATAGCAAAGTGACAAATGTAATTTTTATATTTTTCTTATGTTTATGTTTTTATAATTCATCATTTTTATTTTTCATGCCCTTAATGTCTTACGATTTATTTCTTAATAAAACAAAATATCTAAGTTTTCTTTTAATAATTCCTCTTAGTACTTTACATATAAGTATTCTTTCAAAATTTTTAATTATAACTTTTATCTTCATAAGCTATATTCTAAAATCACGCTCATCATCCTTAGATAGTTTAAAGAAAGATTACTATGATTTAAAAGATACCTCCAAGGAATTATCCATAAAATTTGAGAAAAACAGTAAGGAACTTTTAGAAAAACAAGATTATGAAGTTAAGTTAGCCACTTTAAAAGAGCGTAATAGAATAGCTAGGGATATTCACGATAATGTGGGACATTTATTATCTAGAAGTATTTTGCAAATAGGTGCTGCCATTATTATTAATAAAAACGAAGAACTTAATTTAAATCTTAATCTTATAAAGGATACTTTAAACGAAGCAATGAATAGTATTAGAAATAGCGTTCACGATTTACACGATGACTCTATAGATCTTCAGATAGAAATTCAAAAGCTGATAAATAATTTTAGTTTTTGTACTGTAAATTTAAATTATAATATAATATCTTCTCTAGAGCAGAAACTAAAATACACCTTTATCACTATAATAAAAGAAGCTTTTGCAAATATTATAAAACATTCCAATGCCACTAAAGTGGACATCTATCTTAATGAACATCCAGCATTTTGTCAACTTATAATCAAGGATAATGGTAGTTATATAATCTATAACAATGACAATGGTATAGGAATTCAAAATATAAGAGATAGGGTTACTGCTTTAAATGGAAGTTTAAATATTAGTGTAAATGATGGATTTAGAATTTTTATTTCTATTCCAAAATTATAGAAGGGAGAGTTTAAATATGAGAGTATTACTTATTGATGATGATAAATTAGTTTGTATTTCTTTAAAAACAATATTAGAAGCAGAGGAAGATATAGAAGTTGTGGGATGTGGATTTAGTGGAAATGATGCCATAGAACTTTACGACAAATTAAATCCAGATATTTTACTTATGGATATTAGAATGAAAGGAGTTACTGGTATAGAAGCTGCTGAAACTATTTTGACTAAACATAAAGATGCAAAAATTTTATTCTTGACGACCTTCTCTGATGATGAGTACATAGTTAAAGCTTTAAAAATAGGTGCAAAAGGTTATATTATAAAACAAGATTTTCAATGTATAGTTCCTTCTCTAAGAACTGTTAATACTAATCAAAATGTTTTTGGTGATGATATTGTATCAAAAATTCCCTCTCTTATAAATAGTAGTAACTCCATAGATTTTTCACGATTTAATATTACTAAGAAGGAACTTGATATTATTAATTTAGTGGCTGAAGGTCTTAGCAATAAAGAAATAGCCCTTTCTTTATTTTTAAGTGAAGGTACTGTTAGAAATAATATAACTAATATTTTACAAAAACTAGATCTTCGAGATAGAACTCAACTTGCCATATTTTATTATAAAAATAAGCTATCATAGATTTTTTATATAATATAAAAATCTATCTTTGTACTTTTATTGCTAAGTATAAAATTATCATGATATAATAATTGTAAAAATTTGGAGACTATTTAATATGTTTAAATTTAAAAAAGAAAGCTTGGTAGTTTTTATAATTGTAATTTTGAACTGTATACTTATGGCATTTATCGACGGAGTATTTTCTGCAAACTATTTACAAAAATCCATTTTTAAAATAATAATATTTATGCTGTTACCTTTATTATATTTAAAAAAGCATCATCATCTAGATGAAATCAAAAACATATTTAAAGTAAAAAGAGATAATCATAGTATTTTTAAATCCTTTGCCTTAGGCATTGGAGTCTATCTTTTAATTGTAGGTTCTTATTTTACCATAGGAAATTATTTTAATTTTAATCAAATAACCTCATCTTTAGAAAATGGCATTGGTGTTAATAGTAGTAACTTTATATTTGTTGCTTTATATATTTCTTTTATTAATTCACTTTTGGAAGAGTTCTTCTTTAGAGGATATGCTTTTATTTATCTAAAAAAACATACCTCAAAGAAAGTATCTTATATTTTAAGTAGTTTATCATTTGCACTATATCATATTGCTATGATGATTACTTGGTTTGATATTATACTTCTTTTACTACTTATTTGTTCACTTTTTGTAGGTGGACTTATTTTCGATTTCTTAGATGATAAATCTGAAACTATTTACAACTCTTGGTTTGTGCATATGTTTGCAAATTTCGCTATTAATACTATCGGTCTTATTTTATTTGGTATTTTATAAGTATATATTTAAAATAGTAAAAGCTAGTCATCAAACTAGCTTTTATTATTAATATTTAGTTATAAATAATTTAAACTCTTTTAATAAATCTTTTAATTCATTATCTTGATAGCAAAAATGACCGGAGTTTTTAAGTTTTAAAATTTTATATTTGTTTTTAAGTTTGTTTTCAAAGACCTTCAAACTTTTATAACTTACCAGTTCATCATTTTGAGATTGTACAATTAAAGTTGGGACATTTATTTCATTAAGATGTTTTTTTGTTATATATATTAAATAAAACAAATCCATATATCTAAAAGTCCACTTAATATAAGTAAGTAATGAGCACCTATCTACACTAACCATTTTGGCAATTTCTTTAGCTAATTTATCATTTTTCTCTTTCTTAAAAATATATCTTATACTACTTCTTATAATCCTCCACTTTACAAATACTTTAAGTGGTGTAGCAATAAGTACAAGACCCTTTACTTTATCTTTGTATTTTAATGATAATAATATAGATATTAAACTGCCCATGGAATGACCTACTAATATAATATTTTCATAATTATCCTTGTATTTAACTATTTCTCTCTCCACAGTCTCTATCCATTTATCTTTATTGCTACGTACAAAATTCCTACCACTTGTTCCATGTCCATTTAATAAAACAGCTGAGTAAGAGTAATCCTCTTCAATTGCTTTTGCAAAAGCTTTAAATTGATCAGGACCTTCTACTATTCCATGAACAAATATAATTATAGTTTTAGAATCTTTCTTTTCATTCATAAATGGTTTATGAATATTTTCTTTTGATTTTGTCAATTTTCTACTCCATATAATTTTATTCTTTCAATATATTTTTAATCTTTCTAAAATAAATAATTAATAACAAGAAAGTGGACAAAGGTACTGCTAAAAATACCGATAATTGAGGTGATATATTAAAAATATTATATCTCAAGAAGATTCTCGGCAAAATTATAACTAAAGGCATGGATAAAACTATCTGCCTCATTAGCTCCAGCTTAGTTGCATCATCTTCTTTACCGGAGACTTGCATAAATGTAATTACAGCGTACAATAATCCTAAGAATGGAAATCCTACAACCACTATTTTCATTATTGGAATAGTTACTTTTAATAAATCCATATCATTGGTGAAAACTCTCAAAACTTCTGCTGTAAATATAAATACTATCAATGTTACGGTTATAGAGTAAATCAAACTGTACTGAAGAACTTTATTTTTAACTCTTCTTTCCTTAGATTTATTTTGACTACTATGAAAATATGCCACAATAGACTGAACACCTTGAGTAAGTCCAATCAGTGGAAGTAATATTACCATATTCATATTACTACATATAGACCAAGCACCCACATAGGAAACACTTCCGTAAAAAATTAGTACCTTATTTATAATAAAAGCACTGACACTATTTAACGATTGCATAAGAAATTGAACAAATCCTATCTTAACTATGGAAATTAAGATTTCTTTACTTTCAGCAAAATTTCCATGACTTCTTCTAAACCACAGTTTCTTTTTAATAAGAAAAATTGTTGAAAATCCAAAGTAAAATATCTCACTAACAAGGGTGGAAAGTGCTATACCTTTCATCCCCATATTTAAAACAAAGGTAAATAGAATGTTAAATACTATATTTATAATTGTAGATGAAACTCCAACTATAATTTCTATTTTGGGGTAACCAAATGCTCTGATAATATTTAGTAACATATAACCAACGCAGCTAAAGACATTAAATATTACTGCTATATTCAAATATTCCTTAGCTAAATTAAAAACTTCACTCTTAGCTCCAAGAAGCCTTAGGAGATTATTCTCAAATAAAAATATAAAGAGTGATATAGTAATGCTAAATATAAAACAGGCATAAAATCCCACTTCAAAAGTCTGATTAACTTTTTCTTGATTATTTTCTCCTAGTCTCTTTGATATTACTATACTTGTTGATACTCCAAAAATAAGTTGAGCTGCAATTAATATAAGGAGAACTGGGCTTATTATTCCCATAGCTGTCAGAGCCTTATCACTTATTCCACTAAGATGACCTGCAAAGGCTGTATCCACCATGGAAGTTAATGACTCAAGTACTAAAGAGCATATGGTTGGAAATGAAAATAATACTATTAATTGTGATATGGATTTTGTCTCAAATATGTTATTTCTATTCATTAATCCTCCTCAAATGACTTTTAAAAATAATCTGAAAAATAAGGTGTTTGTTGCTCTATGGCATCTTCTAACATATCTACTGTCTCACTACTACAAGAAATCCTTCCTATTTTATATAAATAATCAGGACGTTTATATCCAAGTAACATGGTTGTCATAGTTTGGATATCAGTTTTATCTTCTGTTTTCTCTGAAGTTCTACTTATTTTTCCCTTTCCACTTTTATCTATAATAAGCTTAAAATAGCCTTGATTCCATGAGAGAATAGGATCATCCATCTTAAATATCCACTCTCTATCTACAGTATCTGGTTTAAAAGGATATTGTTCAATAAACTCTTCTAAATCAACAATCCTTGCCATAAAATAAGGAGAAATACTTTCTTTTATATCTGCATCTTCAAATAAAAATGCCAAAGGTTCATCTGTATATGTATCTCCTACGACTTTATTTATCATAGAAAAATGGGCGCTTATAAAATTCCATAGACCTGTTCTAGCCTCTTCATTGATAAATATCATATCTTTAATATGAAAAACTTCATCCTTAATCCAGTAAAGTACATAACCATCTGGCTCATTCTTATCGTTGTAATATATTGCACCCATCAAATCATCACTATCCCAAAGCCAATACTCATTCCAAGCTAAGTCATCTCTTATAAGTGCCCCATGAGTCTGATAAGCAAAACGCTCATAAGCTTTTTTTACTTCATCACTTTCCACATCAACACGTTCCACTTCCCCTGAAACTTGCTTGTTTTTTGGTAGTTGATAATCCTTTATTTCATATGTAATCTTATCTGACACTATCTCCCAGCCTTTTCTACGATAATAAGGTATGGAATAAGGATATAAATAAGATATACTTTGTTTCTTCTCCCTCATATTTTTCAATGATTGATAAAGCAGTTTATGCATTAATCCTTGATTGGCGTATTCTGGATAAGTCCCCACTCCAGTTAATCCTCCCATATCATAAGTTTTATTAAAAATACGCACCTTCATGGGATATACTGCCACTTGTGATATTAATTTGTCACCATCAAACCAGCCCTTCACATCAGCCTGCTCTAAGGTAGGTGATTTGGCTCTAATCATCTCTTTTTCTTCCCAACCTATATCTTGCAAATCCTTATCTGTAACTTGAAAAACATATCTTAGCAATTGATTATATTGTTCTAAATATTCTATGCCAACATCTTTCATTTTTAATTCTCTTCTTCTACCCATATAAATTTCCCTTTCTTTTTACATTTATAATATTTTATACGATAATTGTAATAGTTTCATCTATAATACTCAAATTAATATAATTTTTGTTTAACAACAAAAAAGGAGATATCTTAAAGTTATCTCCTTTTTAAATATATTATGCAATTTTTTTAGATTTTTCTTTTTTATTCATTTTATTATTTATATAATCAACTACTACTGCTATAGCATTATCTCCAGATACGTTTGCTGCTGTACCAAAACTGTCTTGAGTTAAGTATAAAGCTATCATTAAACTTGCAAGACCACCATCAGAAGGTATACCTATCATTGGTAAGAAAGGTAGAGCACTCATTATTGCTCCTCCTGGCGCTCCTGGTGCTGCAACCATTGCTATTCCTAACATTAATATAAATGGTAGTAATGTTGATATTCCAAAGTCCATGTTATTCATCATCAATACTGCTACTGCAAATGATGTAACTGATATTATAGAACCTGATAAGTGAATTGTTGCACAAAGTGGCACACAGAATTCTCTTATTTCTTTGCTTACTCCATTGTTTTTAGCGCATTCCACATTAACTGGTATAGTTGCTGCTGATGATTGTGTTCCTACTGCTGTTAAATAACCAGGTATTTGATTTTTTAACATTGTAAATGGATTTTTCTTAGTTACTACTCCAGCTACCACAAATTGTAAAGTTATATAAATTAAATGCATTGGTATAACTACACAAAATACTTTCCAGAATACTCCTAGTATTGACCAAACTTGACCTGCGTAAGTTATATTAGCAAATGTTCCTGCTATGTATATTGGTAGTAAAGGTATAATTATTGTTGATAAAGTTTTTGTAACTATTTCTTGAAACTCTTGGAATAATCCATGTAAAACTTGACCTTTTCCATTATTTCTAAGTGCTGATATTCCAAGTCCCATCATAAATGCGAAAACTATAGCTGCTGTTACATCAACCATTGGTGCTAGTGGTATAGTAAAGTATGCTGATAACATTCCAGCTTCAGGGTCACCTATTTGTGATGCCACACTTGCATCAATAAATGCTGGGAATACATTTGATGCCACAAGGAAAGCGATTGTCCCTGCCACAATAGTAGAACCATAAGCTATTCCTGTTGTTATTCCTAATAATTTTCCTGCCCCTGTTGCTAAATCGGCTATACCTGCTGTTACGAAACCTATTATTATAAATGGTATAACGAATTTTAAAAATGCTGAGAATAAAGTACTTGCAGTTACTAATACTCTGACTACTGCCTCTGGTGCAAAACTTCCTAAGATAATACCTGCTGCAATACCCATAATAAGTTTAGGTACTAAGCCTATTTTTTTCTTCATGTCTCTTACTCCTCCAAAAATGTTATTTATTATTACAACCTCATTATACAAATATCGACTTTTTATGTCAACGTTTTCCTTTCTATTTTTTTATATTATATTCTTTTTATATATTTAAATATTTTCGATGTATTTCTATTATAAATCTTGTTCATAACAAAAAATGCATAGGTTATATTTTCAACCTACACATTTTTTAATATCTAAAGTAGATTCTATTTATACTAAAATATTAGCTTTCCTTAATTTGATAAATCATTGGTTTGTGAAGTATAAGATATTTCTTAACTTGATTTATTAATTTTGTCATCCATCGAGATTCTTCAACCTTCATTTTATTTGTTACTAACATTTCTTTTATTAAATCAGTTTTATATAATTTCCCCCAAATATTATTTCTTACTATATCACCTTTATTTAATTCTTCTATTAAGTGTTTATTGTCTAATATTAATTCCTCATCTTTATTAGATCTATTATTATGCAATAAAGAATTATTTTCTACTTGATGATAATCCACCTGCATGATATCACTATTAAACTGTTCTGCTTTCTCTATCATAATTTTTATAGCATTTTTATCTAGCCAGGTGTTTTTACTATCTACATATAATATATATTCACCAGTAGAATTATCTGTAACATAATTAATTACTTCATGCATTTCTAGATTATTAGTATTAAACAAGCTCACTCTTTTATCAAATCGTGCATATCCTTTTGCTATTTGTTTTGAATTGTCTGTACTACCATTGTCAAATAAAATTATTTCAAGATCTTCATGAGTTTGATTTCTAACACTATTTAAACATTTATTTAAGTTTCTATCTGAATTGTATATTGGTATTATCACACTAACTTTACACATATTTACCTCCAATACATTACTTTTTAACTTATATAATTTCATGATTTATATTTTTTGTTTATAATATATTAAACATATATTGTCCAGTTCCTCTTTATATTGGATTTTTTGTTATACTGTATACATAATTTATAATAAAATAAAATGTAATAAAGTTTGTGCTTTAAAGTTTTATATAATTAATCTTATTCTCTTTATAAATATAAGAATAAATAATATTTATATAATCAACAAAAAAGATATACAGTAGCTTTTAATAACTCAAAGTACATACTGTATATCTTTTCATAATTATATATATTTCTTTTTAATTCTTATAAAGCCTCTACTTTCTCGTAAACTTCTTCATCTATATTTTTATCTACTGATTTCTTTGATAAAAATACAAAGAAAGATACACATAAAATAATCTGCACTAAAGTAGATGTAGGAGTTGCTAAACCTACTCTAAATAATGATACAGGCTCTATTTTACTCATCATATAAGAAACTGGTATTCTTACACAAAATGCTCCAACTATTCCTTGGATCATTACAAAAGTCGTCTTACCACAACCATTGAAATACCCCACCATACTAAACATTATAGCAGTAAATAAGCAGTCCACTCCATAAGCTTTCATATAATCCCATGATGCTAAAATAACAT
Organism: Clostridium sp.; assembly: GCA_022782605.1. Classification (GTDB taxonomy): domain Bacteria; phylum Bacillota; class Clostridia; order Peptostreptococcales; family Peptostreptococcaceae; genus Terrisporobacter. The sequence goes on from JALFMW010000402.1 coordinate 15,281, forward strand.
CTTTGTCTTTAGAGAATATTCCTGCAAGCAAGTTTCCATGGAAGAACGTAACATAAAACATTACCACTCCACAACAGAATGAAGATATCACAGCGTAAAGAAGAACTTTTTTCGCTCTAGTATACTTCTTAGCTCCATAATTTTGAGCTACAAAAGCAGATACTGCTTGTGAGAATGCAATTGGTATTAACATAATAAATCCAACAAGTTTTTCTGCCACACCTATTCCTGCTGATGCAACTACCCCCATTGAATTTCCTATCATCATAATCACTAAGAAAGATAAGTTTACAAGTACATCTTGCAGAGCTATTGGTGCACCATATTTAATTATATTTGAAGTTAAATGTTTATGGAACTTTATACTTTTTCTAGAAAACTCAAAAGGAAGTCCACGTCTTTTTATTAATATCAAAGATAAAATAACACTTGTTGATTGAGCTAGCACTGTAGCACAAGCTGCACCTGTGGCAGCCATTTTAAATCCAGCAACAAATATTAAATCTCCTATTATATTTACTGTACAAGCTATTCCAACTGTAATAAGTGGCGTTTTTGAGTCACCAAGACCTCTAAATACTCCACCAATAACATTATAAGAAATTACAAAAACTGCACCCATAGCACAAATTCTTAAATATGAAACTGTGCTATCAAAAGATTCACTTGGCGCATGCATTAAAGTTGCAATAGATGATGAAAAAGTAACTACCACAACTGTTATAATAACAGCAACTACAGCAAATATTGAAATACCACTTCCTACAACATTTCCTGCTTCTTTTCTTTTTCCTTCACCCAGCTTTTGACCTATTAATATGGTAATACCCATAGTAAGTCCTGTTATCATTGATGTAATAGCAAACATCACCTGACTTCCTGTTGAAACAGCAGACACATCAGCTGCATTTCCAAACTGTCCTACTATAAGTAAATCAACTGCTCCATACATTGTCTGTAAAAACATGGCCATTAGTATGGGTATGGCAAATTTTAATAAGGGCGAAAATATTTTACCCTCTGTAAAATTAGAAACTTTATTCATATCCAATCTCCTTTTCAATTATGTTTTGTACAAAACTATATATGTAGAATAAGCAATAAAAACTTAATTTACTTATTCTAAACTCTTTCTCATTTTATTAAGCACTTTATAAAATATTTCTACTTCTTCCATTGTTAAGTCTTCTGCTAATTTATTTTCAATAAGATCAATTGCACAAGAAATCTTTTCATTAAGCTTTATTGCCTTCTCTGTTAAGACAATCTTTTTTAAACGAGCATCCTCACTAACTGCAACTCTTTCAATTAGTTTATTTTTTTCCATATTATTTAACATAAGACTAATAGATGATCTTTTTAAATCAAACTGCTTTTCCAAGTCTTTTTGAAAAATATCTCTATCTTTTCCTTCCATAGAAATAAAATCTATCACATAAGCTTGAGACACAGTTAAATTATCATCAATAACCTTGATGACACTTGCATCCATTTTCCTAGAAATTATATGATTTATTTTACTAATATCAAGACCTAACTTAAGTTTATCTTTACTTTTCAAAAGAATTCCTCCCTGAATATGTTTTGTACTAAACTATAATATCTATAAT
>JALFMW010000015.1 GCA_022782605.1 Clostridium sp.
TGGTTTAACTAAAGAAGTAATTCTAAAAAATTAGAATGGAGGAAATCTTAATCAGATATTAGGAGGAACAGCTAATCCAACTGGAAGTATTATTCAATAGCCTACTGTATAGATTCAAAATACATAGGAAATAGCTTCTAAAATGAAACCTATTACTGATAAAATAAATCAAGATAATTTAGAGAATTTTTAGAATAAATAGGCACAGACGAAATCATTAATAGGAGCTGGATTTCAAGCAGCACAAGGAATAATGGAAGGATTTAGTTAGGCTAGATAGGTAAAACAACAATATAACCAAAAAGTTGAGGCTGAAAAATAGAAAATATTTAGTCAAGTAGGAACTAATAAGTTATAGTTTGCATAGGAAGGAACAAAGTTACCTTATGAAGAATGGGTAAAAACAGTACCAAAGGATAGATTATCTGATAACTATGATTTAGAACTTGCTTATAAATATTATCCTTTAGAAATGTTAGAAGCATGGAGAACTTCTTCTATCAAAGATTTAATGGATGGAAAAAATCACTTAGGTTCTGTAGTTGAATTACCTAATGGAGATTACGAATTTGTTAAATTAGGGACTGAAGAAACTAATCCAGAAGTTCATTTTGAAACTGATACTTATAGAGATGGATCTAATGGATTAAAAGAAACTCATAATTTAGTCTTTAAAGATGGAAGATATTGGTATATAAAGAAAACTCCTAAAAAAGAAAACGGAGGAGTATTGGATATTTCCAAATTATCTAATGAAGAAAAAGATACTTTATTACAACTATTATTAAATAAGATGGGATGATAAAGATAAAATTGGGTAATAAAGAATATAACGTAAAAGAGGCAAAGTCTATAGAAGAAAGAAGAGATGGACTTTAGAATGTAAAGGAACTGCCTCAAGATGAAGGAATGATATTTTACTTTGATACTCCACAAAATGTTGAAATGTGGATGAGAGATACCTTAATTCCACTTGATATTATCTTTATTAATGAAGATTAGGAAGTAATAGCTGTAGAATAGGGTAAACCCAATGATGATACTCTTTTAGATCATAATAATACTATGTATGTAGTAGAAGTTAATTCTAATTCAGGAGTTAAAGTTGGGGACGAACTTGAATTTATGGATGAAGATACTCCAGTAATGAAAGTTCTCGCTCCAGATGGTTCTACTTAGATGGAATTATATGGAGGAGAAAGAATAGTTTCAAGAAGAGAAACCAAAATAATACTTCGTAAAGCCAAAAAAGCTAATGATAGTAAAAATGATAAAGATTATAAGTCGTTAGGTAAATATATATTTAAAGTATTTAAAAAGTAGGATAATAGAGAACCTGAATATGTGAACTCTCCTACTTCTAAATAATATAAAATAATTTTATTAAATTAAGATATTGTTTTATTTCCTATTTGTATATAGATTTACTATAAATGAAGTTTAATATTAAACAGTTTATTTATGAGAATTAAAATTAAAAAGTATCAAGAAGGCGGCCAAATGCCTGCAGGTCAAGAGCCTGCAACTGCACCTCAAGGTATGGAACAAGAAGCTCCAGCTGGTGCATCTTAGGAATAGGGAGCAGAATAGGCTCCTGAACAAGAAGATCCAGTAGCACAATTAGCACAGATGGCTATGCAAGCACTTCAAGGACAAGATTGTCAAGCAGCTATGGCTGTATGCCAAGGTTTTATTGAAATGATTCAATAGATGGGCGAAGGCGGTGAACAAGCACCTGAAGAAGCTCCTGAAGGTGAGCCAGTTTATAGAGCAGGAGGTAAGCTTGTAAGAAGAATTAAGGATTAATTCTAATATAAAGGGAGCATAGAACGATCTATGTTCCCTTTTTTATTTTAAATCTATAATATAAATATGGCTGAACCACAAGAAAATATCTAGAATAATTCTAATATATAGAATAATAATATTTAGTCTGGTTCTACCTTTATGGATGGAAACAGAACTATAGATAAAGTTACATTTGAAAATGAAGCATTGAGAAATTTTCAAGGATTTTTTGATACTTATAAAGATAATTGGTCGAATAAAGATTAGAAAGCTATTCTTGATTAGTACTCTAAAGTTATGGATGCAATACATACAGGTAATATGCCTGGTAGAGCTATTACAGGTAAATTCATAATTAATAATGAGGAGGGATCAGGAATAGATACGAGGCAAGGAGGACCAGGAGAAGTAATTGGGTATTATCTTACTTAGATATTAAATGCTCTTCCTTCAAAAGAAGAATAGAGACAGCCTAATAATGTATAGTCTCAATAGAATAGTCCTTTTATTGATACTAATAATCTAAATCCCCCAGTATAGCAGTAGAATTAGCAAGAACCTCCTTCAACTTAGCCTCCTGAGCCAACTCAGTCAACTCCTTAGAAAAATCCAAATAGTGAGATTACTTGGGAAGGATATGTAGATCCAAGTACTCCAGAATTTACAAAAGCAGCTCAACTATTAGCTAAAGGAAATGGAAAAGATCCTAGTTACTATGGGTAGATAAAAAGGGTTGTATCTAATGGTAAAAATATATATGTTGGATATTCTAGACCTAAACAGTAGATTAGACCTTTAGGATAGATAAATAATATGACTCCTCAATAGAAAGCAGCTAATAGAAAAGTATTTGAAAATGGTGCTGGAGGAATGTAGACAGAAGATTGGTTAAGACTAGGTGCTATGGCACAAGACATAGGAGCACTAGCAGCTTCGTTTGTTCCTGGATACGGAACAGCAGCTTCTGGTATATTAGGTTTAACTTCAATGGGAACAAACTTAGCAGCCGATTTAAATGACGAAAGTATGAGTGGATGGGATGTTGCTAAAAATGCAGCAGTAAATACTGGATTAGCGGCTATTGGTTTAATTCCTGGAGGAAAGGCTGCTGGACTTGCTAAATATGCTAAATTAGTTCCTAAACTAATAGCTAGAGCAAATGCTATAGGTTTAGTATTTAATAATGATGTAAAGAAATCATTAGCTACTTTAACTTCCCATCCTTCTGAACTTACTAATCATGATTTACAAAATCTTTCTTACTTTACATCTTCAATATTAGGCGGAAGAAGAAGTCATTAGGATACTAAACTACAGGCTAAAGGTAATGGAATATCTAATATGCAATAGAGGGCAAAGGAAACTAAAGAATTATTTACTCCATTAAAAAATACTAAAGTAGCTACTAATATAACTAGTAGATATTAGAAAACAAAAGCATATGTTAATGGATTAAGAAAGAAGCCAGCAGAAGGAGAAACAAGACTAAATAATGCTAAGAAGGCAGCACAAGAAGTTAAACCAAAGGAAAGAAAGGTAAATACTGAGTAGCAAACTAAAGGAGAACAATTTAAGAGGGAATATGAGCAAAAAGTTAATAAATGGAAAGAGGAACATCCTACTATAACAAAATATGCTCAAAAGATGCATTTAAAGGATAATTATGAAATGGCTTATGGTATTCATCCTACTGCGTCTAATCCTGCTTAGAATTCTTCTTAGACCCAGCAGTCTAATTAGCAAGGAAATAATTAGCCATCTTCAACTACTCAATAGAATACTGTTCAATAGGCTTAGAGTAATCCACAAAGTACACCTCAAACATAGTAGCCTAAACAGACCTTAGAATAGAGGAAACAAGAGTATAAGAGGATAGGTCAAACGATTAGTATTTCAGATAGCAATAGAAATCTAGCTCATTTTAGAAATGTATAGAAAAATAAAATGTCTAAAGAAGATTTAGATAGGTTTGATTAGTTAGTTGCATTAAAGAAAAATAAACCAAAGCAATTTAGAAGTACTCAATTAAGAGAACTTAGAAATATTATATCTAAATATCAAGGTAATTATTCTGCAAGAAGTTAGGCTTATACAAGGCTTAATAGAATAAGAAAAGCTCAAAAAGCTACTCAACATACGGAACAAGCTGCAAGTCAAGTATCTTCAAAATCTAATAAAGAAAAGAAACGTACAACTGGTTCTGCTCCTGCATTAGTTGAGAAAAAAGGAGGAAGACTTGAATTACTATTAGAATTTAAGAAAAAGGGAGGAATTATTAAAGCTCAAACTGGACTTAAAGTAAGATAGTATGGATATAATACTGGTATTGGATTAAATAATGGAACAACTTGGAGAGGAAATATTTTTAACAATTATAAAGATATTTTGCTTGATAATATTTCTAAATATGGTTAGAAATATGTTGACTATATTAATGGAAGACAAGATGCTCATTATGGAATTTATACATTAGCTAATAACTCAGGAGATTGGAGAAAAACTGCATATTGGGATCCTAATAATAAAGTAAAAGATTATCAAACTGAGTATAATGATGGATAGTATCATAATAATTTTAATCAATTAGGTATATCTAAAGCAGCTGAATCTGGAAGATATAATTTATATGGAACTAGACAAAGAACTTCCGGAGATTGGGGTAAAGAAAATTGGAAAACTGATAATTTATATAGTTAGATAACTGATGACCGTAGAATCTTAGGAAGAAGAGATACAAATTCCGATGATTGGGATATAAATTCTAATGATTATAAGGAATGGCAAAAATCACTTAATGACAGAGGATATGAAATGTATTTGGATCCATAGACCAACTATTATAAGTTACGTCCTCTGTCTGCCCAAAATAATCCTCAAAATGAAAATAATTCTAGTAATAATGAAAATAATAATTTAGAAAATTAGGGTCAATTAGGTTCTAACTTAAATTGGAAAAATAGACTTAAAGTAACTGATTTTGTAAATAAACTTAGATAGTATGCTCCAGATATAGCCGAGTTCGGAAGGATGCTTTATAACAATAGAGCAACCAATAAAAGAATTGATAAATATTTAACTCATATTCAACCTAACTATATTAATGGGTACGATTTATATAGACGAGTATATGGCGATTATGGTACTAAGAGTATGTATAATGAGGCCGCTGCAAGAGTTGAATAGTTAGGAAATAGACAAGCCTTAAATACTGCAGATTAGTCATTAGGATATGCAGCACAATTAGCAGCTCAACCTTAGGCTAATGAAAATAGAGCTAAAGGTAATCTAGTTGATAATGAAAATATAAGAAATACTTATGAGAAAGCTCTTGAATTAGCTTAGCAAAATATTGCAAGAAGAAATGCAGTAGCTACAGCTAATAGTAAAGAAGCTCATGCAGTGGAGAGAGAAAGAGCTAATATAGAAGCAACAAGAGATGCTGGTATTACAAATAATTGGAATAATTGGATGGCATCTGTTGTTAATAAGATGAATATTGAGAAAAATAAGAATGATGCTAGACAAGAATATCTAGATATGTTAGCTTTAGGAACTCCTGAATACGATATTACTAATGATCCAGTAATGTAGGATTACAGAATATAGTATGAAAGAGCACAAGAAGAAGGAGATTCTAATAAAATGTCTTAGTTAGCTAAAGAAATAGGACAATATAGAACTTATAAAATTAATGAGGCTAGATAGAAATTTGCAAAGAAGTATGCAGATAAATATCATCTTAATTATGAATATACCCCCACATGGAGACCTTCCATAGCTTTATCTGCGAAAGGGGGAGTTCTTGATGTGTCTAAATATGCTGCAAAAGATAATGATAGATTAATAAAGTCAATATTAAAAGTAATTGATAATAATGTCTCTTTAGTAAGAGGATTAAAACAACATAGAGAACCTTAGGTTAAGATATTAAAATGAAAATAAGAATAAGAAAATTACAACAAGGTGGAGGATTTCCTCCCCTTGTTTCTTCTTATGTTCCAGTAACTAATACTCCTGTAAGTCCGTTAGCTATGGCTTAGAATTATCCTACTATAGGATTAATTGCTGGAGTTACTTCTGGTACTACTGGTAAAAGTTCCGGGTCTTCTACTAACGGAGGCGGAATAGATTTAAAAGATACAATGTCTTTATTAAAAGATATGAAAGGATTAGATAATGATGTAATGGCTACTTTAAATTCTTTATAGTAGACATAGACTGAGTCTGATTTATTTGGGGATTCTAGTTCAGTGGTAAATCAATACTATAGAAATATTGCTCTAGTAAATAAAGTAGCCTAGAGTAAAGAAATGTTTGATAAAGCTAAGAAAAGAGCAGAAGATATTGACTCTTTAAATGAATTAGCTATTACACCATAGGGAGGACTATGGGTAAGGGATAACGAAGGAAAACTTGGAGTTGTATCTATAGGCACATATAATTCTAATAAGGATAAATTAAGTGCTATTACTAATGAAGATTTACTTTATGAAAGATAGCACAACCCTAATATGAAGTTTCAAAATTCATTGCTTGAATCTGTTGAAGGAAGTACCTCTACTAAACAAATATTAGATACAATTAATAATATTACCTCTAAAATGGGCAGTACTGATATAACTCAAGATGGATTTGTAACATCCGATGGTTCCGGAAATCTGCAAGGAGATTTAGGAATTATACAAAAAGGAATAGTTGCATTAAAAAATGCTGGTTAGTAGAATACGGTAACTATGGGAGTTGCTGGGTTATATCATAGTAAAGTAATAACTTCAGATTAGGCCAATCAAGCAAATGCTGCTATTAAAGCAATATGGGGAGCATTAGCCCCAAATTAGCAAGCATTATTAATAGCTAAATCAGATGGCTCTATAGAGAAGGCACAGAATTGGGTTACTAATGTAGTAGCTAAAGGAATCTCTACTAAAGCAGAATTTACTTCAGAATTTTAGAAATTAGATGATGGTAAATCTTCATCTTCTTCAAACAAAAGTGGTAAAGGTAGTGATGGTTATGGTGATTTAAATCCTGCAAATAAAGCTGTATTAATGATAGGAACACCAGTTGATATGGGATTTAATACAGGAAGTTCTAATGAATTTCATGCTTATGGAGTTAGAACAGAACTTGGAAAAACTAGTGGAGAGTTATTTCCTGCATATACTTCATTGTCTGATGCATCATCGTCTACAGTTTCTTCTATACTAAATATACCAGGAACATTCTTAGGGGATTAGCATATTAATGATTAGTTTTAGAATCATGTTCTTATTAGATCTAATGAAGCTTATGTCATGAATCTTCCAGTAAGATATGATGCTACTTCAAGGAGTTATGTTCCTGATTTTACATTAGCTACTCGAAAAGATGCAGCTGATAAAGAGATTGAAATGTATCATATACAAGATGCTGAAGGACAAAATAAAGTATATGAAAAATATAAGTTACCTCCAATGCATAGATTTGATGGAAATCATTGGACTTTAACTACTAATTATAAAAGATTTATGGCAGTATAGGTAGTTGCTGATGAATAGGCATTTAAGAATCCTGAAGGAGCTTCTACTAATCCTACTTTAGTACCAGTTGATGATACTGAAAGAGAGGAGTATGCTAAGAAAATGAAAGAATAGGGAGGAGATAAGAATTATAAATTAGGAAGAGATGGACTTTTTGGTGGTATATTCTCAGGAGATAAAGAAGTATATAGAGCTACTGCATTTATTCCTGTAAATGGTGATATTACTGATGCTATGTTAGGACTAAAGAGTGGAGTATCCCCACAAAATGCATAGAAGATGTTAGAAAAAGAATATGCTGCAAAGAATTACAATATGCCTCCTACTTTATCTTCAATGAAATAATATGGAAAAATAGAATGATTATTTTTTAAATCAATTATATAATCCAGGATTTAGTCCTGGAGATTTTGTAAATTTAGGTATTAATACTTCTAATACCTCTTTACAAAATAAAGATGTATATAAAAACTTAGATGCTGTTAGAAATAATCCTGCATTACAAACCAATGGAGAGTTTGATGGAGTTAAATTTGATTAGATGTATGCTAAAGCTTTAGCAGGGTATAATTAGATAGCATAGGCTAAATCAAACGATGATTTAGCTTCAAGCATGGCTGCTTTTAAAGAAAATATATTTGCCAAACCAGAATAGAGAACTTTAAATGATAATAATAGTACCTATGTAACAAGAATACTTAATCCTAATAGGCAAACTGGAGGATTTGGAACTTGGGGTTCTTATGAAGAACCAACTATGTCATCTAAAGAAGTAGCTGAATCTAATAAAACATATAATCCAAATACTGGAATTTGGGAAGAATCTCCAAATGATAGAGGAGCTATAGGTACATTATTAGATATATTAAACCCCAGTAAGGGTCCTAAAGTTCTTGATACTTGGGAAGAAGATGGTACTCATACTGATTTTTGGACAGGAGAAAAGATAGAACACCATAAAGGAGAACTTAAATTAGGCCCAGGTGGAGAATACCAATATCGCTCTTTAAAGAAAGGAGAAGATATTTATGGAAAGGATGTTTTACATGCTACTGATGTTTTAACAACTGATGGATCTGTTGCAAATAAATATGATTTCTTCGATAGTGATGATTTAAATTAGTCTACTGGTAAATCATTACTTAGAGCTGCAGTAAAAATAGTTCCTGCTTTTATTCCAGGAGTTAATACTTGGTATTTAGGAACAAGAGTTGCTTTAAATGCAGCTGATTTATTCGCTAAATTAGGCAAGATGACATTAGGTACTGATTAGCCTTCTAGTGACTTTTTTACAAGACTTGAAGCATTTAATTAGTCTACCTCATTTGGATAGTCTGCTTATTCAACTGGGGATCAAGGAATTGGCACAGTAGGCCATTCTTGGTCTTTAGAAAACTTAATAGGATTAGCTTCTGATGTATTTACATAGTTAGGAGAACAAAGATGGTTATTTACTCAATTTCCATCTTGGTATAAAGGAGTAAATCCAGCTATCTTTAAGAACGGAAAGAAAGGCGAAGAAGCTCTTAATGCTATGTAGAAAGAAGAAGTACTAAAATTTGGAGAAGATGACTTTCTAAAAACAGTAGACTTAAAGAATATAACTCCTAAAGAACTAACCGATCTTTTTAAAGCTGAATCATTTGCTTATGCAAATGCTCAAATTCAAAGTAAAATGGAAGATGTTTAGAAATTAGGAGCATCTATTTCTAAGCTATATATGACAGGAATTACAGTAGCTGATTCGTATGGAGAAGCTAAAAATCAAGGATTATCCGATGCTGAAGCCGCTTTATTTACATTAGGATATGCTACTGCAGAATATGGATTATTAAGTACGGAACTGGGGGAACATATACTTCCTGAGCTTAAAATACAAAAACAATAGATGAAAAGTATTGCTCGTACTTTAAGCGGAATTAAATAGGATGTGGATAGTAAAAACTTACCAACTAAGAAATGGTATGAAAGAATATTTAACTTTGGTAAAGAAGTAGCTACTGGAAATTATAGTAATGCAACCGTAAAAAGTAAAGCGTTAACAGTTGCTGCACATGCATTAGGTGAAGGTACTGAAGAAGTATCTGAAGAGATGTTATTAGACTTCTCTAAAGCTTTATTTAATATATAGTAGTCTATGAGAAATAGACCAACTATGGAAACCTTTAATGGCGGAGACGTAGGTCAAGTACTTGATAGATATGCTTAGAACTTTATTGGAGGTTTACTTGGTGGAGGAATAGCAACTCAGTTGCCTGGGTTTAGAGAATAGTGGAAAAAATTAAATATAACGGATAATTCACAAGCATGGTAGGAATTTGTTGCTTTAATTAGAAATGGTAAGAAAGATGAATTTTTATCTACTGTTAATAAGATGACTCTTGGAAGTGATGTATTATCTGCTAAATCTAGTGATGGAACTACTGGAGATGAAGAAGATAATATAGATACTTAGATGAAGACCAACTTAAAAAATGTAGCAGACTTTGTGGACGACTTTATATCGTCTGAAGGAGCTAAATATAGTGATGATACTATACTTACTAAATTAGTTGGTATGGATAAAAATTTAAAATTTGCTGCATTAAAAAATTCAATTATCTCAGGAAAATATCTATAGGATTATAATACTTTAGTAACAGATATTGTTAATCAGAAAAGTATAATTAGGGATTTAACTACTAATAATACTGATCATAAAGTATAGTTAACTACTGAATAGGAATAGAATCTAAAGAAAGCTCAAACTAAACTCCAAGAAGATTAGCAAATTTTACAACAATATAATGATGGTACTAGATTTAAAGATTATGTTAGACATGCTTTATTTGAGTTAAATCCAGCTATATCTAGTCCATATACAGATAATAATTTTGATTCTTTTGTAAAAAGAGTTGAAGGAAAACCTTTAAATGAAGTTAATCCAAAAAGGCTAAAAGAACTTCATAAAACATGGGACGATTATTCTCAATTGGATAGAGCAGACCAAATAATGGCTGCTTATGATATATTTGAAGCAGTAAATTAGAGAACTTCTGATTTAATTAAATAGCATGTAGACGAATATATAGCTAATAAAAATAATGCTTTAGATGCTTCTGAATAGATAGATAGAAGTTTAAAAGTTGGATTTATCAATGAAGCAGAATAGTCTCCTGATACTGCATTAGAATTAATTTCTAGATATTAGAAATTTTCTAATATTTAGGGAAAAGGGTCTAGAGCAAATACATTAACAAGCTACTTACTTCATGCTATTGATGGAAGTGATATTAATGTAGATTATTTATTTGAACCTAATGAAAATGATCCAGAAAATCCTTATGAACCACCATTTGATGAAAGTATAATAGCTCCATTAAGAGGTAAAGGATTATCTAACCTTATTAAATTTATAGATTCTCTTCCATTAAATGTAGAAGAATTATAGGAACATCCGGAATTAAGTGCTTATTATTAGGGAAGAGAAACTGATGCTGAAGTAGTAGAAGCTACTGAAACATATAAAGAGGATTTATTAAATGGTATCTTTAGAAACGCTAAAACTCTCCAAAAAATAAATAATTTCTTAAAAAATAATATATCTTATTTAAGTAATGATACAAGAAATTATTTAAGAAATATGTTCAATTATATAGACAATAGAAATGCTGCTATGTAGTATGGAGAGGAAGCTAAATAGATCGAACAAGAATGGGATAATATAAGAGATACTATAGCTAATAAAAAGTTTACGCCAATTGAAACTTTACTTGATAATTTCATTATAAAAAATGGAGAAGATACTATTAAAGTAACTGACCTACTTAATATACTAAATTCAAGATTACAAGATAGTGTAAATAAAGGAAATATCGGTTCTTTCTCCTTTAATGACAATTTGCAATCTGCATTATAGGATGCTATAAGATGGTGTGATATATTGTAGGCTCATATTATAGCAGCTGAAAATAATGGAAAATCATTAGGAAATTATGGATATAATGTAACTTTAAATGAAATAGATCCAGAATCCAAGTTAGCTACAATAGATAAAAATTCAGCATAGTTAATACTTAATGACTTATATAAAGTAAGAACATAGTTACATTATTATGATACTATATTTAGAGTTAATACTAACTAGAAATTAAAAGTACATAATGAGATAAGAGCTAAATTTGACGTTTATAAATGGGAAAGACTTCATAATTTATTAAATGAAGATTTTCCGGATGACTGGAAAGGAAAGGATGAACTTATTTCTACTCTTGAATCTTGTGCTACAATTAAATCCCTAAGAGATAATACTGACGAAAAGAAATATTAGGTTGATTAGGAAACTCAAGCTAAAATATTTGAAGAAAGTGTTAAAATACAAGATGCTTTATATAAATTCTTTTAGGATAATAAGAGTAAAATAGACGATGGAACGCTGACTACTATATTAAAGAACAAATTAGATTTTATAGGAAGAAATGATAATGAAGTTAAAGTAGATGCGACTAGTCCAAGTGATCGTACCTTCTTTTGGTGGTTAGTTTCTAATATTGCAGTAAAATCTTCTGATTTTTATGCTAACTATAAAAATATACTTGTTGGAGATTTTGCTCCAATTCCGGGATAGGAAGAAGCTGTAAAGATGGCATACTCCTTCTTAACTAATAGAGGCATATTTAAGTAGTTTGCTAAGATATATAATGAGGTAGTAAAGGATAATATAAAAGAGCTAAAGGATTCTGATTACACTAATATAAATAGTAATTTAATGATAAATCTTGCAAAAGATTCTGGTGATGATAATGATGTTACATTACAAATTGTTAATACTATATTATTAGAAGGAATCCCTGGATCTGGTAAAAGTACTGGTTTTTATATTACATTATTAAGGTTACTTAATAAGTATCATAGTAACGAACTATCTAAAGGAAAAATATGGCTTGTTCATATTAATAAGGAGAAAGCTGAAAAATTAGCTAAAGAAATAGCTAATGTAACTGGTCTTTCAGAAGATTAGTTTGAATGCATGGGTAAGGATGATTATCTTAAAAAGATAAATGAAAAGTATACTCCTCAACTATTAAAAGAAGATGGTACATTAAAAACTGATGTTTCTTCTTTAAAAAGAGATGATAATACTTAGTTATATCATTATAAAGAGGAATCTGTTAATACTTCTATAAATCCTGCTCCTTCTTTAGTAATTATGGATGAGGTAACAAGATTTTCTTAGTAGGATATGTTATTATCTGATAAATTTCAAGAAGAATATGGAGTTGCAGGAATAGCTACAGGAGACTTTGATTAGTTAGGAGCAATAGGAACATTTCAAACTGGAACATCCAATAATTCAGATATTATATCATTAAGTTTATTTAGAAATAACTTTATAGGAGGAATTAGATTAGGAACTTCTATGAGAACATCTAATTTAATTAAGGATTATAATATACAAGATGCTCGTTCTAAAATGTATGATTTAATTCATACTTTAGTGACAGATGTTCCTAAAGACGAAATGAAAATAAATTTAAGTTATTACTAGAATAATGATAAGACTAGTGATAACTATGGATTATATGGAGATAAACTAGAAACATTTGGGGATAACTTTAAATAGGATATAATATTAATGTTAGACTCCTTAAAAGAAGGAGAAACAGTTAATTTCATAGCATCTGATATTAATTCTGATTTATATAAATATATTAAACAATTAACTACTTCATCTGAATATAAAGATAAAATTAGAATAGTAAATAGTAGTGATGTTCAAGGTGACGAGGCTTAGTATTATATAGCGGAACTTCCAAATGTTGGAATCAGTGATAGCGCAAATAATAGTGAAAAACTTAGTTATTATTAGTTTAAAGTAAAACAATTCTATACAGCTATATCGCGTGCAAAATAGGCTACTTTAATAGTAGATAATATATCAACTAATAATATAGCTACTTGTAGTAGAGTAAAAAATCCGGATATTTCTTCATTAAGTAAGAAAGGAATAGAAAATTATACTAATTAGACAAAAGAAATGTTTAATAAAGTAATTACTAACGAAGATGGCAAAGTTAAGTTTATTCCCCTTACTTAGAAATAGACTCCAGCACCTACTACTACTACTACAGTAGAAGAACCTCCTAAAAATGATTTTGAAGGAGAGAAAGCTCCTATAAAGAAGGGAATAACAAGTATCAATAATGAAGAAGAAGGAGTATTTAATATGTTGATGTATAGTATGCCTGTAAATGAAACAGGAGGTTATAGAGTTGATAATCCTAATTCTTCCATAGGATATGATATAAAACCAGGACTTAATTCTAAAGATAGAATAGATGGAGTTAATGGTATGATGAAAATAGTAGGAGAATCTAGAAAACCAAATGCAGAAATTGATGCTAATGGCAATATTATAGATTCAGAAACTGTATTACATAAATTATCTACTATTAGAAGTGCTGGCTTATTCTGTAAAGATAAATCTGAAATTATAGAAGAAGTTAAAAGATAGCTTGATATTAGAAATCAAGATATTGGAGTAGACTTTGTTTATATATAGAAACCTGTTTAGAATGATGATAATCCTGATTTAGGAGAAAAGAAACATAATTCTAAGAGATTTATTAGATTTATAAAAGATAGCGCAGAATATGTAATGGGTATCTTTAAAGGAGGAAACGAAAGTAAAAGAACCAAACAATCTGAAAGAGATAAGTATATAGAAATGATAGTATATACTAAAGGCAAAAGTAACGAAGGGAAAGAATTAAGAACTAATATTCTTGAAGTCCCTCTACTTATATTTACTTCTCCTCTAACTATGTTAGAAACTAAGGGTTTTGAACAACTTAAAGATGCTTATTATAAGGGTTATGTTGGACAAAAAGATAGTCTAATTAATTTCTTATAGTATTTATAGAATACCGATGAAGGTAAAAGTTTACCTAATTCATAGAATATGGTAGAGCTATTAAAGTTATATACAAGAAAAGGAATGGAAGGAGATTTTGTATATTACTTTGATGATGATTTTACTTTAGCTAAAAATGCAACTGATATTACTGGTCCTTATTTAATAAATCATGATAAAGGTTCTAAATATATTTATAATCAAGAAGATTTTGGTTATGAAGGAGATTGGACAAGTCTTGATTAGTTAGATAAAGGAGCATATAAACATTCTAAAGTATATGCATTAGAATAGGACGAACTGGATGATGATGGAAATCTAATTGCAAAAGCAGGTACTTATTTTATGATAGTATCTACTAAGTTTGATAACTTAGATGATGAAGGAATGATAAGAGCATATAAGGCGTAGAAAGGAAAAGGAGGGCCTTATAATATGGTATTTGTAGATACTCCTAAAGTAAGTATTACGGATTATTTCCAAAATGCTGAATATCTAAGAATGAGAAAAGGAGATGGGGATTTCTCTATTGATAAGCATTTAGGAAATATGTTAACCACTTTTAGGCTTGCTCAAGCATTTGCTAAGGATGAATCCCATTTTGATAAACGTTATCAGGAAATAAAAAAGAATTTTTATGATAAAAATAATAAGAGTCTATAGGAAATAGATGATGAATGGAATTTATTCAAAAAAGTAATTGGATTCATTAATTAGAAAATAAATGATGGAAAATGGACTCCAGTTGCTTTACTTGATTATCTGAAGAATCCTGCAGACGAAGAATTACTTCAATTTGTTAAAGATAACATTGGAGAAGGTAAACTTTATGATAGATTCAAGAATACTAAATCTCTAACTAAATATATTAATGCTTTAGTATTAAAATTTGGTAATGATATTAGAGCTAATATATTAGGTCCAGCAAGACCTGATGTAGAAGACAACATTCCTAAATTTGATAGTTCTGTACTAGAAAATCATAAATATATAGAATAGGATGTAAAGGAAACTTATTCTAACAACTTTGATGGTATATTTGTCAGAGGTATTAATAATGGAAATGATATTGCTATTGATGGTAATAACTATAGAGGTATTGAGTGTGATAATAATATGCATATGGTATCTGGCGGCAAAGACTATGGTTCATTTACAGTCAATGGTAAAATTGATCCAACATCTATGGTATTTGATATATTTGGAATGATCTCTTCTATTAATGATTCTATTGATAAAGGAAATGAAAAAGGGACAAAATGGGCTTATGATTTAGTCAGATATACTAGAAATAATTGGGTAGTAAATGATGATGAAAATTCAAATGAAGAATCTATTTCTTATAATGATTTAATTAATTTATTTATTAATCCTAATAAAGTAACTAATCTTATAAAGTCTAAATCTTATAAAGATTGGATAAATAGTCATCCTAATACCAAAGAACTAGATATAACAAAAGATGTAAATCTATTCTTAAAGATTTTAGATGATTTAAGAATACCTACCTTCTTTTCTAATGGAAAATTCGATATATTTGGAACAAACGAAAATATATTAAAAGAATATAGAGATTCTAATTATATTATCCTAGATGGTAATAGCTCTGGAGTTTATTAGATAGATAATAAGGGAACACTAGTAAATATTAGTTTAGAAGACTATGAATCTACTTTAAGTCAAGACGAACTTTTATGGTTAAAAGATAATTATAAAAGCTATCAAGATAACCCTAATTCTATCTAGTTTGCAAGTACTAAATAGAAAGAATAGATGGAAATCTATGATTTCTTATAGAAACATAAGCCTTCAGAACCTCCTACTAATGAATTTAGTATTGATAATTTAAAATTGTCAGAAGATTAGTTATCTTTATTTGCATAGGTATTTACAGATAATAATATTGGTGCATTAGAAGAAAATGATGATTTTAAAGATTGGATAAAAGAAACTATGGATGCTGCTAATGAAGCTAAATAGTTAGGGGACGATTCAATAGTAGCTGAAGTTATTTCTGGTGCTATAAATGATATAGACGATAGGTTAGGTAATATAATGACTCAAGAACAAAAGGATGAATTGACTACTTCATTAATAAATTATTTTAATACACTAGAGTTTAAAGATAATAATGAAGACTCAATTACTGGATGTTCTATCCCTAATTTACCATTTTAATAAAGGTTATGAGTAATTGTACAATTGATTTAAAAAGTTTTTCAGGAAAAAGTTTGGAAGAGATCAAATAGGGTCTCTCCCAAACTCAATTTTCTCCTGATGAAATGATCTCTGCTATTAGAGATTATGTAACAGATCCTAGAAAGAAATAGATGATTGGTGTTTGGAAATTATTATCTATAAGAAATCCAAAAATTAAAGCATTCTATGATTTCTTTATATAGGAAGATAATAAAAAATTTAATATAAGTTAGAATGTAATTAATTTCTTAAATCCTAAATCTTCAACTAATGATTCTACTCCAGCAGTAAATGATAGTAAAGCAGAAGTATTAGATAACCCGACTAAAGTATAGTCTGATTTACATAAGAGTAGAAATTTTTTAGATGAAGCATTTAGATTCAATAGTGATGCTATCAATAAATATAGAAAAGAAATTAATAGACAACTTAATGGAGTAGAAAATGATAGAGTAAACAATTAGGAAGATTATAATCGTTCTATAATAGCCTGGAAAACTAGAATATTTAGTAATATTATTGATTGGCTTAAAAATAACGGACAGTAGTCTGCTGCATCTGCTATATTAAACAGAATAGGAGATATTAATAATGTAGATGAATATGACTCTATTATGGATATATTAGATGATATATTTAGTAGAAAAAACTTTAATGATACTATAGTTTGGTCCTATGGCAAACTTAGCGTTAATAAAGGAATATATAATAAAGCGTCTATATATGGAGATTATGTTACTCTAAAATATTTTGATAAAGTTCTAAAAGATTTAAGAGGAAATAATATTTGGATTGGAAAAAGAGAAAAACCTTCTTCATTAAAAAGATATGGTTCTAATTCTTATATGGCTATAAAGACATGGAATGATGAAGAAAGAGGAATTGATCTTAAAGATATGACTGATACTAGAGTTACCGGCTTTATAGAAAATATTCCTATGTATAAAAAAGTAGGTAATGAATGGGTTAAATAGGAAGGTCGATATCTTACATATCCTCAAGTTGAAGCTATTAATATGAATTTATATTCTATAGCTACGACACAAGCTGCTCGTAATGAAAGGATAACTAATCCAGATTTAATATATGAAATAAGAGAGATATATAAGAGATAGTTTGGAATAATTGAAGGAACTGAAATAGTTAATAAATATTTAGCAGGTAAAACAGTCTCTGAACTTATTACTTCTTTATACGACGATCCTATTAAAGTCTATCCAATGATTCTCTATATATTAAGTCATGATAATAACTTAATTTAGAACTTAAAATGGAGTTATAATCATAAATACTTAGTAAGTTTAAATCCAAGTGATATAGACTCTATTTATTCATTATGGAATGGATTATTTAATCCTGAAAATAATAGTAACCTATTTTCTAAGTATTATGAAAACGGTGTAAATCCAAATAATAAAGAATATAATATCTTTAATCTATATATGGCTTCTGTTATATCAACTGAAAAGTCTAATAGGATTGGATATGATATGATGGAAGAAGGACTTGCTCACTATTCAGAAAAAAGAGCAAATTCTCGTCTAAATAATTTACAAGAAAATATTAACTCTAATGTATCACCTAATAGATTAAAAGCTATCAGAAAGAATTTATCTGAAGAAGAATAGTTAAAATAGCAGAATGGAGTATCTGTGTCAAATAATTTTAATGAAGGCGGTACTACAGTAACTATTAAATGTGGAGATTATGAAATATCTATTGATGACACACAATTAAGAAAAGAAGATAGTATAATTCTAAAGAAAAGAGGATCTATTATAAAATGGAATAGATTAAAAGCAACTGAAGCATATGATATATTTAAAGATTTAGTTCCATTATTTTCTTGGACTATTCATCCAGAATTAGGAGTAGACTTCTATGGATAGTATGCTTTGTTTAATACATTTGCCACTTTAAAAGGAAGCACTACTGAAGCATTACATTCTCTTACTACATTAGCTAGTTATATAGTTTATAACACAGAAGTTACTATGTAGGAATCAGACGATCCAAGAAATTTTCAAAATAATATAAGAAAATATTATAAGAATAATGAAGCTCCTAAATTAGTAAATTATGTATCCTATTATCAAATAGCTGCTACAGGAAAGGCTTTTACTGAATTAAATGAATTTTCTAAAGCATTAGACGATTATAATGGTATTATTGATTAGATCACTAATAAAGATGCTTCAAATAAATCTATATCTTCTGCAGGATTAAGTGCTATTGCTACTAAACTTCCTTTATTTATAAAATTAATAACAGGAAGAGAAGATAGTGCTTTAAAAGGAAATAGCATAGAAAAATTATATAATGGGAAAAACTTCATTCGTGATGTTAGAGGAAAAGATGGTTCTATTAAAAAAGGAACTGACTTTAATGAAAGAGAATTTATTCTTTCCCAGCTATTATTTGACTATTACGGATAGAGTACTTCAGAAGGAGGAACTATAAATAAAGGAGATACTAATGCAGTTATTGGAGTAAAACCAGGTATTTATTCTGATAAATCAAGATTAGCTTCTACTCTTATTTATTTAAATTAGCCGTTTGTCTCTTATAATGGAAAAAATACTACTTTAAGTTAGTTACTTACAAGCAAAGATCCTGAATCTGAAATACGTAAACAAATTGCCTTTGAAATTGGTAATATATACTCTAATACTTTTAACTAGATAGAGGATACTTTAAGAGTTATTAATTCTGAATTAGTTAATTTATATCCAGAAATGAATCCAAATACATTAAGCATTGTTGATTGTTATCAATGGGCAAATGACTGGATTAGAAAGAAAGCTGTAGAATTAGCTAGTAATGATGGAATAACTCCGGATGAATATTGGAGTAGTACTAATTAGTACCAATAGCCAAGTACTAAATCTAATATATTACCTTATGTAAAAAAAGCAGAAGGATTACTTGAGGAAAGAATTCATAATGCTATTTATAGTTTACAATAGAAAGGAATAGATGTTAGATTTATACAACAAATATCTTTTATTAAAGATAAAAAGACTGGATTTATATATGGGAATCCTCTGCTTATAAATGAATTATTCCATGCAAAAGTATTAGAGGGAGGAGTAGATGGTAAATATACTCAGCTTCCTAAAAATATATGTATGAAGATATAGGCAGCATATGAGAGAAACGATCATCCTAAATCTGATGATGAAGGAATGATATATTCTGATTATACTACTGGAATACTTGAATTTGAATCAGAGGAAGATTTCTGGAATAGAAAGAAAGTACAAATGGTATCTGATTTACTTCAAGATGTAAAAACAGATGGTATTAATTTAAGTCAAATAAAATAGAATAAAGATTTAGCTACAAGAATATCTATTGCTAATAGAGGATGGATTCGTTCTGCTACTAATTAGTTAATTATTTGTAAAGTAACTAATGGAGAATATTCTAAAAGTTTCTGCACTTCTAATGATATTATAGGTGAGGGATGGGCTCCTTATAAAGCATTAATAGATAACTTATATCAATTAAAAGCTGATCATCCTGATTTTGATTTTGATACTATCGATTTTGAAAATGCTAAATTTGATTTTGGTAAATTAGTAGAAGCTGTAAATAGATTTTATCCAGAGATTTTACTTAATGACTTAAAAGAATCTTTAGTACAAGGATTAATCCCATCTAAATTTGAAGAGTTATCTAGTAAGCCTACGAGAAAGAAAATGATTTCTGAAATAATGAAATCATATAAAAGATGGACTAATCGCTATTCTTATAGACTTACTAAATCAATTGATGAACTAATATCTAATAGGTAGAACGAACTAGATAATATGTCTGATGAAGATATAGAATTCTAGTATGTAAAAACATTAGCTTAGAATTAGGTCGATAAATTAACTTCTAAAAATAGGATAGAAGAGTTAGTAAATAGTTTAAAAGAAGCTAAAAACTATGATTTTATAAAAGGAAGATTCGATAGATGGAATAGTGATCATAATTATAAACTTGAAATAAATCCTGAACTTATTAAGTATAATTTAGTAGATTATTGGTTAGGAATGGAGGATTTAACTTCTTCTGTAGGTACTATCATTAATCACCCATTTAAAAACTTTAAGTTAGATGGAAATATAGGAGAAATGTGTGCTCAAGCTGCTGGATAGTAGATTAAACGTGAGGTATCTAATACATCAGCTAAAGTGTAGAATACTCCCAAATTAATTAATGGTAGACTTCCTAATGAAAAAATTATAGTTCTTGATGATGCTCATCATGTTGTATTTAATCCATTTGGAGATGGATATGAAAATGGTAAATTAAAATAGGCAGCTACCGTGATGGATGGTGCTACTTTCGTAATACCTCCATATCGTATGGATGAACAAGTGTCTCAAGGTTCACAAGGTAAAAGTACTGATTCTAAGCCTATTCATAATGATATAGAATTTAAAACAGCTACTGGAGTAATTATTAAAACAGCAGCATTCGTTCTTACTAATGCTCGTATTCGTACTTCTCAATCAAATCAATTCTTAATACATAATATGTTAAAGAATGATTTTGGTAAATAGAAAATATTTATTGATTATAATGGATATAAAATCCCTTATAAGGAAGTATATTTTTATTAGAATGGATAGTTTTATCATAGAGTATTTGAACCAAATCAAACTGGAGAGGAATCCATTAAATTTAGAGATATTCCAGTATATAGGGATGGAACTCCTAAAGTAGATATTTCTAAAGTACAAGTAACTACTACAACTAGACCTATTACCAACAACTATGATTTATGGACATTATTTGGTGGAGCATATTCTGCATCATTAAATAATGGATAGCTTGAATATATGGAAGATAATACTTCATGGGAAAATGTTGATATGGCTATGAACATGGTTGGTACTAAAAATAAACTAGAAGATGGAACAGAAATATCTAAAGTAGTAGATGCTAATGATGTTGATTAGCCTTTAAAGAGAGCACGTATCTCTATGTGTGTTACTGAAGGAGCTATTAAATAGGGAGCAGCTAATACTAACAGACTAAGTACTTTAAATGATGAAAACTATGAAGTAACTTATATGAATCTATCCGACTTAGATGGAGGTTAGCAACTAGATGCTGAACATAATGCTGATGAAGCATATATTTCATTAATGACTCAAGTAGTTAATGCTTTAGGTGCAAGAGGATATTCTTCAATAGAAGCATCTAAAGTATATGATGCTTTAAATTCATTAACTAATATAAATTTAAAACATATATTTGATGGAGTAAAAGACGAACTTGGGGATAAAGGAGCCGGTAAATTAGTAACTGAATTTAGTAAATATGCAGCCAAAGCTTTAAGAGGAAAAGCAGATCCAGGTTCTATGTTAGAAGCTCTTCTTTATAATATAAGAACAGATAATGGAGATATAAGTGTAGAATAGCTAGCTAAAAACTTCTCTATTAGTAATCCTTCAGTATTTGGAAAGATTATTAGTAGTATAGCCTCTTTATTCACATAGAATGGTATTAGAATTAAATTTCCAGGCTCTATGGATGTTCTTACTCCTTCAGATGGTATTTATAAATTATATGGAGGAAAATTAGTTCAATTTAGTAATTATCTAAAAGGGCCTGAGCTTATTCCAGGATCTTATGATGCTCTTACTAAGTAGGATATAGAATAGTTAAAAGAACTTCAGAAATAGGCAGATAATACTCCTTTACATAGAGGAGATATTAATATGGGAGCTTCTTATAAGATATTTATAAGTGAAGAATCAGATTCAGAAGGAAATCCTATTTATAAATAGGTAGATTTAGATGGAAATCCAACTACTGAAAGTATATAGATAGAAGATCCTACTGTTTACCGTAAATTTAGAGACTTATTAAATACAAAAGAAAATGAAGATGGTTTAACTAATTACTATCTTATTGAAGATGTAACTAAAGGAAGGGATTTAGCTTGTATAAATTACTAGTTTGAAGGAACCTTTATTAATGATAATGGAGAACCTAAAACACAAGAATATTGTTTATGGGATTTAGATGCTATACATGATGCTTATGCAATAACAGAAGGTGATTATGATTATGTATTAAATACTGAAAATCCTCGTGCTGCTTTTACTAATTTATTTGAAAATATTCCTTTAGATAAAATATCTTTTAATGATGT
This sequence comes from Clostridium sp., assembly GCA_022782605.1. Classification (GTDB taxonomy): domain Bacteria; phylum Bacillota; class Clostridia; order Peptostreptococcales; family Peptostreptococcaceae; genus Terrisporobacter. Next base: position 22,553 of record JALFMW010000015.1, read on the forward strand.
TAATTCATTTAGAACTTCTGTTAAAACAGTAATGTTACAACAAGCATTTAATGCTTTAGGTTCTGGAAATGAAGGAATAGTTGAAATAGATGGAAGAAGAGTTTAGGTTAACAAAGCCTCTTTAAGGATGAAAGCATATGAAGCTATAGCATCTGAAAATTATGCTACAACTTTTGGCTTAACTGTAAATGATTCTCTTGATAGTATTAAAAATGATCCTTTATTTTTCTTAAAGAGAAATGCTAAATTATTATTAAGCGATACAACAGATGATAATAAGTATGATTTAAAATTATCTACTACAAATGGGATTAATTATCATTTATTATTAGATGATGGTTAGGCTACTATTGAAGGATTAATTCCAAAAGATGTTGAATTTGATGTTTTTGGAGATAACGCATGGGTATGTAATGATAAACATGAACATTTATATAAAGTTCCTGCATCAAATGGAAAAGTACAATGTACTATATACGAAGATGCTAAAGGTAATGAAATTATAAGAACAGATGCTAAAGGAATTAAGTTCTTAACTGAATCTTTAAACTATAGTCAGATATTTGCTACAAAATCTCTTGCTTAGAAAAAAGGATTAGTTAATTTATTTAAAGAATTATCTATAAGTGATAATTATAGAATACAAAACTTCTTAAATAATATAGTAGTAACTAAGGAATAGAAAGAACTTCCTTTAAATTAGAGACCTACTGCTAGAGATATTATAGAATCTAATACTGATAAAACTTTAGCTAAAAGTTAGCTTTAGTGGATAAGTAGAATAGAACACTTCTATGACAATCAAATGTCTGCTATTTAGGAATTAAATAGAGAACTTGAAACTGCTACCTCGGAAGATCAACTTAGTGAAAATACTAGAAAGAGATTCCGTTCTATGATAAGAAACGCAAGAGAAACAATGACTTCATTTATTAACTCACTAGATTTTATTGCTTCTCGTACTCCTGCTCAATCACATCAATCATTCATGCCTATGACACTAGTAGGATTTGATAAAGCAGGAAAGAACTCAGCTTATGTAAGTAGATGGTAGTTATGGTTACAAGGTTCGGATTATGATATTGATAAAGTAAATATGTTAGGACAAGCTATAAAGAATGGTAAATTTATAAAGTGGAGTAACTTTATGAGTTTACAAAGTCCTGAGTTATTAAGAGCTTCTAAAGAATTACCTTTCCCAACTGGGAAAGAATTAGAAGTTGTCTCTACTCTTAATAAAAGAATCTATGATTATATGGATAAACCTATTTCTATAAGAACTATAGAAAACGGTTATATATTTACATTACCAAATCATGCGTTTGATTAGTATGTACTTACTAAAGAAGGAAATTAGTGGACATTAAATTAGATTAATAATGATAATTACACTAAATAGATAACTCCTTTTGAAGCTTACATTCTTGAAAGAGCAGTTTCTGATAGAATACCAGAAGGAGATACTTTAGTAAATAATGTAACTGGAGTTAATTTTGATTAGTCAAGTGGAATTATTAATGAAGTAAATGGAGATACAATAGTATCTACTAAAAATTCTAAATAGTACGATTACAATGCGGATTTAAATGAATTTAACTCTACATTATAGGATATTATATTTGATAATAAAGGAAAAGTAATGGAAAATCCTAACTCTATTAAAGCATTAGCTTTAATGATAGATGCTTATAATAGATTTGGATAGACATTAGAAAATAATACTCCTTTAGTAAAAGCTATAAATAAACATAATACTTATCTTAATGATAAATCAAAAGATTCCAAAGAAGCTGCTATTAACTTTGTTAGTTCCTATATTTATAAAATATCTAGTGATCCTGTAAACAATTTATAGGCAATGACCTCTATTGATGTTCCTACAGATAGGATTAAAGATATAGCAAAGAGTTCCTCTAAAGCAGCCCAACAATTAAGGTTTGATCCAGGAAACTTTGAAAGTAAAATTAGATAGCAAGTACTTACTTTAGGTGGTAAACAAAATACTGGTATTGTTGCTTCTGCATTAAAAACATTTGAAGCAATGAGTTAGGCTTGTTATGAAATTCTTAATTTTGGAACTCAAGAAGAATAGGAAAATTTACTTTCTCATAAAAAGATTGCTGGATATAATGTTGATTTAGTAGCTAATGCATATGCTAAGAATTATGCTAATATACGTAGTGGGATAATATTAAATGCTTTATCTAAGGTAAATAATATAGAAGATGCATTTATATTATTCTCTGCATTCTTATCACTTTCTACAGACAATGCTAAGGATCCTACTTTACCAAAGATTAATGCTACTCCTTAGATGATCGGACTTTACATGGCAGGTTTATCTATGGGATTGCCTCTTGACTTCTTGTGTGATGTAATGCAATCTAAGACGGCAGTAATATTAGCTGATTTATAGCAAGGAAATATATTTGCTAATACTTAGGGATAGTATAGAGTAAGTGGAGCTATTGATTATCTAAAGAAAGGACCTGATGTTAGTTTAGATAATGGTTCTATTATATTATTAAGAGAGGTAATGAAAGCATTTAATTACCCAGTAACAGATTAGACTCCATTATCAAGACTTAAAAATATATTACTTGGGGATTCTCAAGAAAGTCCAAGGGATATAGAAAAAGCACGTAAGGTTTTACGAATCTTTGATAAAATAACACATAGAAGTGATAAAAAGTTAGATGAAGAAGAACCTCTACATATATAGAGTATTAATTCTCAAATAAATAATGAGATTTATAAATATGAACGCTCTTATAAAAAAGGATCTTTATCTAAAATAGATAAGATAAAAAATATATTATCTTAGAATCCAAATAATAAGAGTGCTTAGAAAGAATTAAACAGATATAATGCATATAAATTAGCATAGAAATCTCTATAGGAAACTGGAAATATTTCTTTAGAAACAGAAGACAAAGAAGTAAAGAAAGTTTTAAAGAAGTTATAGAAAGTTCAATAGTAGATAGAAGATTTATAGACTAAAGGATACTAGAGTATTATAGAAAATGCCGCATAGAAACTTTAGGATATACAAGATAAAAAATCAGAAGTTACTTCTAAAGTAAGTACTGATAGAAATCCTTTAAAGGAAAGAGCTTTCTTAGAAGAAGCTAAAGCATATCTAAATATGATTGAAAAAGTAGATAAAGATTGGTTTACTGGACAACCAGAATTAGTAACAGATGAAGATGGAAATGCGGTATTATCATAGGACGGAACTCCTATTTATGAAAGTAAAAATTATAAATATTTAACTGTTCTTGAATAGTTAAATAAACAAAGTGAGGAAATGGGAACTATTAGAACCATTCTTGCTTTAAATCAAGGTATTCCTAATAGTTTAGATGCTCAATTAGCATTTGTTAGAAATTTTGAATCTATAATTGATAAGTAGTATCAAAGAGCTAGTGCAGATATTAAAGCAGAAGTAGATAAGTATTCTGATATATTTATTCCCAATATAGATCCTAATGATAATAGTAAAAATATAGATATTGTTAAATTTGCATTTGATTCTAATTATAGATAGAGAGTTATTAAAGCTTATAATCCTTTAAAATATACTACTAATGTATTTTAGGTAATAGAAAAGAACACGCAATATCTTGGATATTTACAAACTACAGCTGCATTATATGAATCTTTTAAGAAATCTTCTTTAGTATATAATATAATAGATTAGGTATCTAGAGAAATTCTTACTAAAAAGATGCATATTTATAAAGCATCTGATTTGGAGAAAGCACATAAGAAGGTGTAGAAATTTGTTTAGAGAAAATTAAATAATGAATTCTTACATCAAATTCCTGTTGGAACTGTTAAATTACCTAATGTACCTAATTTACAATTAGGAACAGAAGATGGTAATAAAGCATTTAAAGAGTATATGGATAATATATTCTTCCCAAGAATTAAAAGAACTGCATTTAATGATTTTACTAGACATTTAACTTAGCTTGATTATAATAGAACGGATTCTGGAAATACTGAAGTAGACTGGGCTATTGATTTAGATACTATGTCCAACAATGAAACTGAAAGGGATAAGTATCTTGAAGCAAAAGCAGCTTACTCTAATATGACTAGAATTGATCCAGTTCTTGGAATATCTCAAAGAGATGCAATATTCTTATATAATCTAATTACTTATAATTAGGAAGTAGGAAAACATAATCTTACTGATATTATAACAGATGTAGTTAAAGCAAGAAGTAGTGATTTAATTAATAAGTATAATGATTTCTTATCTTCTTTTGAAAAATCAGGAACTCCTATAGTAAGTGTATCAGATCCAAATGATATATCAGCTATAGAAAGATTTGCTGCTCCTGTTGTTACTTTATGGGAACTTGAAAATAATAAAAAATTAAAGTATCCTTACGTTAAAGTTCAAAATACTGATACCAAAGAATATTAGTTATTAGAACTTAAATAGAAAATAGATAATTCATAGTAGGAGAGCGATCCTGATGGAACATATGACTTTATAATGGAAGATATAATGGAAGATTATGATGACAGTGATTAGGGATACGATGAAGAGTTTGAAGATGATTCTACTTCTTCAAGATAGCCTTTTGAAGTTAAAATACAGTCTTCTAATTATAATATGTTACAATCTCCATTCGATATTACAAAACTTCCAGGAGTTTCATTTGATGGAAAGTTGATGTACTGTGAACCATTAAAGAGTATGTATGATCCAGAATCTAAATTACTATACTTAAATCAAAATATATATGATAGATTAAGGAAACTATCTCCAGATTTATCCAGAAGATGTAGTATAGAAGAGATATAGAAAGCTCTTAATATAGAGCCAACTGATAAGTCTAAAGAATATCAAATTCCTCATAAAATAATTATATTAGGGGATTAGAAAATAGATTATCCTGATTTCGATGCTATAGATAGAATGTCTAAAGATGCTCAATCTGATAATGCTTGCAAATGACATATTGTGAAATAAATACTAATAGTTGGAAATATAAGTCCCTACGCAATCTTGTAGGGACTTAGATTTCTGACAATACTTTAAAATCTTATATATTAATGTATCAGGAACAATATGGAAGATACCCTCATTTAAGAGAAATTCCATTTGTTAATTCTGAAACAGAACTAAATAAAAGATTAGATATAAAAACAACTGGAAGTATTAATCATACTACAGCAGAAAAGCTTGAAGATTATACTGGAGAAACAAATATAAGATAGTAGACTGCTTATATTAATAGACTTCACGATGATTTAGAGACCTAGTTACTTCCTTATAATTCATTCGTTGAAGTACTAGTTAATCATAAACCTTCACAATTTGGTAATATAGCTGAATCTATTGATATAGATGAAGAGGTTAATCCAGCTAAAAATAAAGCAGTTATCACTAATATGCTTTATAAGTTATAGAATTTATTTGGAATAGAAATATAGCCAATTACTACTGATGAAATACATAATTCTGAATTACAAAATGTTGTAATAAACCCTGAATATACCAATTCTTTTATATATAATGGAGTTATTTATGTAAATACAGATGTTGCTTCTTTAGATGCACCAATTCATGAAATGTTACATATGTTATTAGGTTCATTAAAATTTGATCCTTAGTATTAGAAAACATATATGTAGCTTATAAATATAGCTAATTAGTTAGCAGGAACTGAGTCTATAAAATAGGCATATCCAAATAGAACATAGAATGATGTTAATGAAGAAATAGTTGTTACAGAATTAGCTAAATATTTAACTGGATAGCCAAGTTTAATTTAGCAATTAGATAAAGCAACTAAGAATGATATACAATATACTATATATAATACATTAGATTCTCTAATATAGGGAACTTATTCTGTCTTTAGTTTAGGGGATTCTTTATATAATAAATCCTTTTCTACTTTAGTAAAAAGTCTTAATTCAAGTATTATGAATAATTAGACTAAAAGTTCTCTAGATTTAGCTTCTTTAAATAGAAAACTAGCTAACTTTAAAGAAGAATTAATTGTAAATAATAAATTGATAGAAAATTGTGAGTAAATGCAAATATGTTCTAGGTGATAGGACTTTTAATAGTGAAATTGAATTAGATAGTTTTCTAATAGATAGATATAATCTTTATACTTAGTTTGGGGACATAGTCTTTTCAAGAAAAGCTACTCCTATTCAGTTACGTTATTAGAATATTATTCAAAAAGATAAAATAGTAGAAAAGGAAATAAAAGAATAGTTTTCTGATTTTGATAATCTTGACTTAGATAATATTGGTGTAACTGATCCAAGTCAAAATTCTAGTGTAACTGAAATTATAAAAGAAGTTAGAACTCCAAATGGAACTAGACTATTTCCTGAAGTAAAGATTGAAGAATATTGGAACAGATTTAGAAAAGCAGCTAAAGTAGGAGATTATACTAATTTCGATCCTTAGACAATGTCTTATATTTTTGACAAAAATCCAGATGGTTCTTTAGATTATCATCCTATTACTAATAAGGATGAACTAGATGCTATCTAGAAAGATGTTACTAATATATGGAAGTAGCAAGGGTTAATAGGTACTGTTATCCATGATGCTATAAAAAATTTCTATAAGTCAGGAGAAAATTTAAAAGGAAAAACAATAGAGCAATAGAGAAAGTTAGTAATAGAAGCTTTATCTAATCCTAAATATAGTCAAGCATATACTTTATTAAGAACCCAATATAAAAATGGAATTATTGATGAAACTAAAGTACTTGATAGTATAATAAATGCTGTACTTAATTTTGATAAATAGGTTCATGAAAAATTTGGTTAGGATTGCAGAATATTATCAGAATCTCCAATAAAAGGAGTATCTCTTATTAATGGATAGCCAAGAAGTATTATAGGTAGAACTGATATGATTGTAATAACAGGGAATGGAGATGTTTCTATTATTGACTTTAAGTGTTCTCCTAAAATATATAATGAATATGATCCAGCTAAAACTTTAACATTTAACTATTAGTTAGCAGTATATCGTAGAATACTTAACCAACTTGGAATAAATCCAAAGAATCCTATATCTTTATATGTATGTCCTTTTAAATTTGATGGATTTAAAAGAGATGAAGGAACTGGTAGAGTTACATTTGATAAAGTATCTTGGAATGAAGATAATATATTCAATGAGCTTGAAGCATCTAATCCGCTTTCCCCAAAATATGATACGGTAGAGGAAAATCTAGATAGATTATTCCCATAGAAACCAAAAGTTATGGATCTTAGCTCAGAAGATCTTATTAATAAAGTAGATACTTTTATAAAGAAAGTGTTTCCTACTTACAATTTATCTCATAATCTAACTAAAGAATAGATTCATAAAGAGTTAATAGAAAATAAAAGTCTATCTCAAAATGAATAGACTAAAAAATGGGAAATTAGAGATAAAAAGGGAAGAGTATAGGGTAATCCTTATGATACTGAATAGCAGGCAGTAGATGCATAGTATGAAAAGTATAATAATAGAGAAAGAAGATTAATAAACAAAATAGAAGCCATTAAAAAAATTGTAGGAAATGAACATCCGGAATAGTTAATATGGAATACTAATAATAGTCATAAAGCAGAAGATAAAGACTGGACCATAAAAGTATTATCTAAATATGCAGAACCTTAGTATGAAGTATTAGATGATAATGATACTACTAGAGCATTAGAATAGTATGGAATAATATTAATAAAGAATAAATTAACAAGATAGGTAGATGTATTAAAACTATCTTCTTATTCTAATTTATCTGAAACCATACCATTAGGGGATGCTAAAAGAAATCATACTTTATTTGGAGCTTTTTAGAATGACTATTAGGCAGATAAAGATCCAGAAAATAAAGCTATGGAATCTGCTGTAGGTAATATGGAATTAATGGAAGCAATGAGGGCTATTGATTGTATTCCAAGTTTATTTGCTAGAGATTTATCTAGTATAGGAAGTATTCAAGTTATTTCAACTTCTAATAATATGGGTACTTCCGCTCCTAATGAATAGTTACTTTATAATTATCTTAGACTAAGATAGCTATCAGGAATAAAGGAAGAATCTAACTTTAAATATAATGATACTTCTAATGGAGTTATAAAACTGTCCTCTTTTGTTGATTAGGTAACAGAAGAACTCCATAATATAGAAATTTTAAGAGGAAAAGACTCTAGATTTTAGAGTGCTAAAGTACTTAATATGGAACCGCAAATACTTCAAAGTCTGGGGAATCCCTATGAACTTAAAGCTAAATTAATTACTCTACAACATAATATAGAAGATTATAGATCTTCTTTTAAATAGGGATTAACTGGATATGATTATTATGATAGCTCTACAGATCCTTTAAGAATATTATATAATAAAGTAATCTTAGCTATAGGAGAGATAGACGGTCTTAAATATTATCAACAATTAAGAGACCATGCTAAATTTTATGATGGAACTCTTCTTTCAGCAATTACTTGGAATGGAGTTAATGGAACATTAACAGATAATCCAGGTACTATGAAAAGTGATACACTGAATCAAATATCTCATTTAGTTGAAGTAGGTTTCCAAAAAGTACGTGAGAGAATGTTTAAGTTTAGAAATGATCTTAATTAGGATTATCAAGAACTTAAAAAGAATAAAGGAGGAGGAGACCTATATTCAAATATGTATGACGAAAAAGCTAAAGAATATGGAGAATTAATGTTTAAAAATCCATTTGATGATAATAGCTTAACATAGCCCGAAAAGAACTTCTTAATTAAGGCGTTAATAAGAATTAATTCTAAAAGAAAATTTGACACAGTTAATTAGGTAGTAGATGAAAATACTCTTAGAGCTGCTATAGCAGAAAATAAAAATGAAGTACTAAGTGTTCCTATAATTGCAAGAAAAGGAGAAGACATTGGACAAGAATTTTCATAGCTTAGATACTCTACTCATGGTATTTTTACAGCATTAAATCCTAAAAATTGGTTTAATAAGGCTAAAATAGCTGAAAATATGAGCAAAGAAGTATCAGAAGCTGAGAATAGACATGATGAAAATGCAGATGCTCCTTCTCGTATAGTATGGGAGATGTCTAATAGTTTCTCTAATGGAGAAAATCCGAATCTTAGGTAGGGATATATTTCAGAACTTGGAGGATTAGATCATATTGAATAGGATTTAGAGTTATTACTACTAAAGTTTGAGTATGCAGATGCAATGAAAGAAGAACTTGATAAAGTATTTCCTTCAATTAAAGCACTTGCCTATCATCTTAATAATTAGGGAATTATAGCTAATAAACACTTTACATAGGATTTAACTTATATAGCTAACTATGTTAAAGCTAAAATATAGAATAAGTTACTTGATGATAATGATAAATTAGGCAAATTAAATAAAACTGCTTCTAGTGCAATGAGAGTTGCTTCATTTATGACTCTTGCATTTAATCCTCATTAGTTATATTAGATAATTGATGGATTGTGGAAAGATGTAAGATTAATTATTACTAAGCCTGGTGATAAAGAAACATTCACATTAAAAAACTTTAAAGATGCCTTTATGTGGGTTATAGAAGACTCTATATCAAGTAAGTTTGGAAAACCTTCTCTTGGAGAAGCATTAAATGCAACTTTTGGTCTTAATGATATGGATATGTCAGTATTAGCAGAAAGACTTTCTCATAGTGAAAATAAATTTATGAGATTTGCTTATCTATTTGCATCAAGACCTGATTATTATAATAGACTTACTATATTCGTAGCATAGATGAAAGCAGATGGATGTTTTGATGCTTGTTCTGTAGATGAAAAAGGCAACTTAGTATATGATTGGAAAAAAGATAAACGATTTAATATTTATGCTAAGTATGATGGAAAAGCTGATAAAGTCCCGTCTTCAGAAAAAAGTAAATTCTATGAACAAGAAGGTTTATATATAGCTATGGCTAATGAAATGATATAGGATGGAAGTATGGAGAATATTATCGACAATAATGGAAATATAATCCCACTTCCTAAACCTTATACCACGAAACAATCTGAAAGTATAAAAGCCTTATGTGATAAAACATATGGTTATTATTCCTCTGAAAAGAAATCTATGATTTAGTCATTTACTCTCGGTTAGTTATTTATGTAGATGGCCACATACTGGTCTTCTAAGAAAAATCAATATTTATCCGGAAGAGTAGTAACATAGGATGGAAAGTATGTAAAATATGTCGATAATAATGGAACTTAGTGGTATGTAAAACCTAACGAAAATGGAACTTTTATTCCAACTAAAGAAAATACTGGAATACCTTTATATGTTTGGCAAGGAAGACCTCAAGTAGGAATTGTAATAACATTAAGTCATATGATTTATGATTTAGTAAAAGGAAGTTCTGATGAGAATTATAAAGGAATAAATGGAGTTTTTAAATTTTACTGGCATAATGATGATCCATATCTAAAGAGAATGTATAGAGCTAATCTACTTTAGTTATTATTAGACCTTATAGGAGCACTATTTGTAGGCGGTATAATTGCAGGAGGGTTAAATAATGCTGCAAAGGAATATTCTAAAAATAATGACAATGGTTCATTTGGAGCAGCTTTAGAAAATAATATGGTATTATCGTTAGCAAGTATGTTTGATGCTTCTACTGATGATTTTAATGCAATTAAATCTATTGGTTCTAAATCAACTAACATGACTCCATTCTCTATTTCTCTTCTTTCTTAGAAAGTATCCTCTATTTATAACTTTGTAGTTAATGATAAAGATGGATATGATACTATGTTATCAATGATGTCTGTAGGAAGAGAATCTAAGCCTATAGCTAATTATGCAAAGATATAGTTGTTAGGAAGAAAGATTGGAGATAATGGAAAAGAAGAATCTTAAAAAAAATAAGGAGTAACAGACTTTCGCCTACTACTCCTTAAATTAGAAAAAATAAAGGGAAAGCTAATGGAATTTAATCCACTAACTTTCCCTTTATTTAATTATATTCTATCCATTTTATTTTCATTATTGACTAACTTATAATCTCCTGATTTTTCAATGTCTAAAATAAGAGGTTTATAAGTCATATGGTATCTTTCATCTAATAACGAAACACAAGCTGTTTTTGTCCCATTATAATCAACTACACTATGGTCAGAAGTATGTAAATGTCCAGTAAAATGGAATTTTGGATGTTTCTTTTTTAAAACTTCTGCCATTTCTGGATTACCAATATGCTCATGTTTATTATACCAAATATCTTGTTTACAAATATCATTTTGACCATATGCAGCATCATGTGTAATCATTATATCGCAGTCATCATGCATTTTATTAAAATCTTCTAATTCTATATTAGAATGATACATGAAAGCCCAATTACCAAATATGTGGCAATCTGGTGAACCAAATATATTCCATGTATTTCCATCATTATCTAAATAATCTACATTTTCATTACGTAGATATATAATTTTAGTTCCAGAAAATAGTGCTGAAATAATTTGAGGCCTAGCTGATTCAAAAAAGAAGTCATGATTTCCTGCAATGAGATAAATTTGTTCTACACTCATATTATTAAAATGAGGAATAAATTCTTCTCTTAACCATTTAAGACTTTGTGGATAATTATTCTGCATTTTTAATGGAATAATATCTCCACAAATAAACATTACTTCAGCAGATTCTGATATTACAGGTAATTGACCATGTATATCACTTAGTGCTATTATTCTCATTTTCTAAATCAATTAAATCATCAAGTTTTAAGTGCTTCTTTCATAATTAAAACTCACATCTTGCAACTACTTAGTAAATAGTAGTATATTGATTTTCTTTATCTAATCTATTTTTACAACAATTCTTATATTTCTTTCCACTTCCACATGGACATGGATCATTTGGTCTCATATCATATCTCTTATGCCAAGGAGTATGCATTTTCTTCCACATTTTTTGTACATCCTCATCAGACATAAGTTCTTTTATTGCACTTATTTTTTCATTATTCATATTATCAAATCATCATTTATATTAAATAATCCATCGTCTCCACATATAAATTTCTTTAGATGTCTATTCCTATTTATTTATAAATTCTTTCATTATCATTAACTTGCTCATGTATAATATCACATACTTCATTCCAACTTACTGGAGTAAAGTTATTATTATCAACACCTACATCATATTGATAAGGAAATAAAATGTTTAGTCTACTTAAATCTTTGCCTGTATTATTTGGACCTGAGTGAACATGTCCATAAAGTTGCCATACTGCATTAACTTCATTTCTATAGGATCCTCCATAGCAAAGAAATGGATAGTGGTTAAGATAAACACTTCTTCCACTAATATTTAGCTGAAGTTGCATACCCACATATTCGAAATACTTAGAATATCCGGGTCTATAGTTTTTTCTGTCATGATTACCAATAATAAGAACCTTGTGACCATTTAGTTTTGGTAATATTGAGTTCCATAGTTCACTACCTCCAAATGCAAAGTCTCCAAGATGAAATATTAAATCATCTGGACCTACTTTATTATTCCAGTTATTGATCATAACTTCATCCATTTCATGTGCATCTTTAAATGGTCTAGTACAAAACTTTATTATCGCTTCATGTCCAAAATGAGTATCAGAAGTAAAAAATATATTAGTTTTAGTTCCATCCCAATTTATTGGAAATTCTTTACCATCCTTCATAATTAAACTTCTTTGTGAGGTTTATTCTTTCTTTAGTATCTAAGTTTGTTATATAAACACCATTACCAATAGGAGTTGGAATTCATTTTTAAATTCAAGAAAGGCCAACTATTTTAGATAATTTAGAAATTAATTTATTCCTTTCATTAATACCATCGGAAAATCCTTGATGATAATTATAAACAGCAAGCTGTGCTTCATAAGTAGCTTGCTGTTCAGATGCACCTACTTTTAATGCTCCATTCTTAGTCTTATTATAAAGAGCTGTAACATCTTTAGATGTTGGAACATCTTTATAAATAGTTTCTCTTATTTCATCTATAACTTCTTCTACAGATTTCCATTCAGATTCATCTTTATAACCATGTTTACTTGCCCAGTTAAGATGCCATTTTTCTATTATATTCATAGTTAATTATATATTAAAGTATCAGCACTTTCTTCTGTCATGGAATATATAAAAGTGTTGGATTATTTTTATGAACATCTATATTAGGATATTTATTTCTAAAGTTTAACAAATCAAAAGATGTTGTAATCAAATGATAACCACTTTTTGTTGGAATAGTGGCTATTATTTTATCTTTTATATCTAATGGTTTTAAACTATTAATAAATGGAATTAATGGATTTACTTGTCCTAAAGTATAATCATCTAAGTCTATTACCCACCTAGGTTCAGCAGATTTCACAGCTCCTACTACTGTATTCCATACCTTATAAATCTTTTTGAAGTCCCCATCATATGCTCTTTTGGCCATATCTGATATACACATCATAGTACATTTTCTAAAGGATCGTTTACCTAAATTAATATAAGCACGTGCTCCAAAAAGTTTACATAGAGTTATAACTTCATCTTTTATTCTATCTAAAGAGTCCACTTTAGTAATATAATATGCTTTTATAGTTCTGTTAGCGGCCTCTAATTCTGGATGATCTTTACCTCTTCTAATAATCTGAAGATGATAAAAATCATCCTCGGAATTAAAAGAGAGTAAAGATTTTATAAGTTCAAAATTATCTACCATTAACTCCTAATATTAGAAGTATAATAAATAGTATAGTAAAGAAGAGTACAATTCCAATTGGAATCCATATTGGAGAAAGCACCCATATCCAACTAATATCTAGGAATCCAGATACTTTACCTATAATAAGCAATATAAGTAGTACCATCATTATAGGACCCATTAAATTAACATCAACTTTCACATTATTATTCGGATAATACATCATTCAAATATTTTTTACTAAATATATCACTTCTATTGATTCTTACTCTATGTTCAGAGTTTTCATTAACCCATGTGCAGTATATATAAACCAACAATTAAAGGTATAGTAATCCAAACAATCATTTTTTCTTAAGTTCAAATTTAACTTGTAAAGGAGTATCTTTCCATTCTATCTGATTAACAAAAGAAGGAGTATTATTAAACGGAAACTCACCTAACATTATACATTTTCCTTTATCTGACCAACTATTTTTCTCACGAGTTGGTTTGGTTTCACATAACCATTTAGTGCCATCTTTATTACTTACTATCCACATAATTAAAATCCTAATTTTGTTTGATTTTCCTCAGAAAAATTAACTTTAGATTGATTATATAATTCAGCTAAAGTAGTATCCTTATCTACATGAACCCCTAAAGATTTTCCTATTTTATTAGCTTTATCTTTAGATAACGGTTTAAATTCATAACGTACCTTTAATCTTCCTTTACGAAGAATTGCTTTATCAACATTGTTAATATTAGTATTAAAAGTACATATGAATTTAATTTTTAAAGCATCACCAAGAATACCATCAGATAAATTTAATAGAGTTCCAATAATTCCATTATATTGTTGGTCTCTACTAACAAGAAGTTTTTCACAATCTTCTATCACAAAAACAGAGTCCTTTTCTTCTGTTAGAAAACTAATAAATGAAGATGAATTTATATTAGCAAGCATAGATGCCTCCATTAACATAAACTTCTTATTAGAATCATGCATCAGTTTCTTTATTAGAGTAGTCTTTCCAGTTCCTGGAACCCCAGACATTAAAACTATTCCAGATTCTTCTGAATTACAGAAGTTAAGATATTCTTTGTAAGGCAGGTCATCATTATAATTATCTAATGATGTATCGACATTCCTTTTTACTTCAAATTGTTGAACTTCAAAATTACCTTTAGTTGTAGATACGATATAATTAAAGTATTTCTTATCTTTCTTATACGGAACTATACCTTCTAATAAAGGTTCTACATCCTCTTTACTTTCTGCATATATCATATAAGAAGTTGAACTTACTTTAACATAATCCCATCTAAATAATAAAAATTTAGAACCTATATATAATCTACAAAAAGAACCATCATCCGATTCAAAATCTCTAATTAAAAGATCTTTTCTGTTATCAAGATAACGATAAAAATAGAGTAGATCAAATGGATCATACTCTATTTTATCATCAAATGTATTCTGAAAATGACTGCCAACAGAAGGATGACCTTTTACCATTGTAATATCCCAAGCAGTACAATTAGCTTTAAATATAAGATAATATAATCTATCTGTCTTTATATCTAATGTATACTCTTTAGTATAATCATTTAATATTTGGTTAATTTTTATAAAGTCATCCTTGATAAACATCAAAAGTTACCTTTATTCGGTTGTAAACAAATAAGTCCATTGTCCCTCCACATATCAACGCAGCGTTGATTATCATCAAGAACAAACTTAATATTATACATGCCTTTAATATAATTATTATAAGTATTCTCTTTACATATTGGTCCAGGACTATAATCTTTTACTTTTCTAAAATAAATCTCTTCATAAGGAATATCATATTTAGCTAACCAGTTTTTTGTTGCTTCTTTAATTTCAGTAGTTCCTTCTCTTCCAGTTACTATAATTATCTTATAACCTTGTTTTGCCATGGATTTTACTAAGTCAGAAGTTCCTGGAATTAAAGAGTCTTCTATTATTTTTTCTGCACATCCTTCTCCATAAAAAGGTCTGCCTTCTGTATTAAGAGCAATAGTACCATCTAAATCTATAATAATAGCATCCTCTAAATTATCATTATTTGGAATCCAGTTATCTACTTCATTAGTAATAGAAGAATGAATCATCATATCTCTATAACGATTATAAGTAGCTTTAATAACTTTTTCTCCAATAGGATTAGGACGTAAAGAATCTCTTCTGATACATTCATCTACTGAGATAAAGAAGTCTTTATATTCGACTTCATAAGATGGAAGATCAGCAAACTTATGATTAAATTCATTTACTTTATCTTCTATTTCTTTAGTTGTTTTAGGATTAAGATTCATATTGTCTATTACAATATTAAATCCTAAAAACATAGCCTTTTCTAAAGCAGTAGTATTTAGAGCTTTAGTTAATTTTTCCCTTATACTATTAGCAGAATTATCTTGTAACCAATATACTCCGAACATATTTCTGAAATCATCTTGATTTATTCTAATACGATGATTAGGATCCTCCTTTACCCATTGCTTAGCCCAGGTAGATTTACCTGAACCCTGAATTCCTCTACATATAATTACTTTATTCATAACTTATAATTATTTAATATCATTTTTTATAATATTTAAAAAGACTATGTACGTCTTTTTGTATTAATGGATTTCCATCATATATAACAAAAGTAGAATTTATACCTTTAATAAGACCCCTACTTCTTATTAAAGAATCTATTTTGTTTCTGGTAGTTCCACTATAGAAAGAATCATCTACGAAGATATTTTCAGAGGAGTCTGTTTTATAATCTTTTAAAAATTCTCCTTCATCATTTCCTCGTAGTCCTCCTTGTATTAAATAGAAATTCTTAAACTGGGATAGCCAAAAATTATTATTATTAATAAGAGCTATACCAAAATGCCCGGAAAGAATAATATTAACATTTTTTAAATTTGTAATATTTTTTCCAATTAATTCTTTTAACTCAGCTAATATATCAAAATCACTTCTTAACATCAAGTCTAAAGCGTTAAAAAATGTTTCTCCACCCTCAGGATGTTGTTTAAGAATTTCAATAATCTTATCGTTTGTATTCATTCTTTATTAATTTGATTTTATCTTTAATATAAAAATTGCTTTCATAATGATCCCTATAGTATACATTCTAAAGTAATACTTATGAACTACAGGATAGTTATTCTCTACTTGCTTCTTTTGTACCTTCTTTATAGTATCATCAGAAGGAGAGAATGTAGGAAGAAGCTCTGTGAATATCTTTAACTTACCTCCTTTAGTGAGAAATATCCTGCTGAGATATGCCTTTAGTTTCTTACCTATAATATCATACTCAACAAGATTCAGATTCTCATTCATAGTTGTATTATTTATACTTGAAAATCAATATTATTCTCTTTTGCGAACTGATTAATCTGGTTTCTCACCATTCCGATGACCAACTTGGCATTTGGATGTGGTCTTCCAGTAGTGCCATAATAGCGAAGGTCAATAATGTGCTTCCACTCTTGGACGGAATAGGTGTAGATGACCTTTGTGGCAGTGTCTAAGGGAAGAATACCTCTTACATCCTCAAGTTTCATACCTTGACCAAGAAGAGTTAGATAAGCCTCTTCTACTTTAGATATTGCATTATTATAATACCATAACTCATTAATTGGACTATGACTATTAAAAGCAGCTTCTTTAGCACTACTAAGCCACCAAGGTCTACATATCTCTAAGCCATTCTTAGATGTGCAGTATCTGGTGCTTCTTTCTGCAATGTTATTTGGAGAAACCCTATTAAGTTCTCTTGATGTGCTTATTTGTGTAGTAATACAAAAAGTTAATCTATAAAGCTTAAATAGCTCTGGGTACTTCCTACATAGATTTAAAAAAACATGACTATCTAGATCTGCTTTATTATTATGTTCTAATATAAATTGTCCATTAGTTGAAGCATATATATAATCCTCTTGGCTTAGAGTATTTACATATTCACTTTTAAATTCTTCAGGAAGATGATTAGTAAATACAAAATAAGCTGAATTATGTCTAAGCATAGACAGATGGTCTCTTTTAATAAGACCATCTACCATCTTCTTATCAGCCTCTTGATTAGGTTCTTTATACTCTTTGCCGTAACATACTCTGGCACATCTTGCTATATGAGACTCTGGAGAGATACCTATCTCACTCAAGAGCTCTACTTTTGGTTCTATTATTTTCATATTTATTATTTTTATAGTTTACAATAGCTATAGATACTATAATATTAATATAGTAACTATAGCTTTGTTGTTACTTATTAAACTTGTTCTGCATTTTCTTCATCTGTATTCCATCCTGTGCAGCTATTTATCATCTTTTTAAGACCATACTTAAATTTGACTTTATAGCCTTTATTACTAAGCATATATTCAGCACATTGCTTAGCAAACTCTATTATTTCACTAGGAGTATATTCAGATTCAGTATAATCATCCCAAGGACAATCAAGTTTATCATCAAAGTCATAGTTTATAGAAGAAATATCTACATCTTTACTAAGACTACATGATACTGCTACATTAAATAATTTCTTTGGTGGGTCTTTTTGGTTCCAAGGAGCATTAGGGTCATTAGCAGCCCCCGGTGGATAATTACCCATAAAATCATCTCTACAACTCATTTTTAATCCGAATTTTATTCAATTTCTTTAGTATTTTAGTATCTGTAATAAGATTATTCTCCTTAATAAGTCTCCTAGCTATAACACACTCCAAGTGATTTGGAATACTAATATGGTCTCCATTATCATTTATAAAATATCATACATAATTAAACCTTACAAAGCAATCAAGTGATTACTCATAACACTTATCACACCATTTATCACTTAAACAAAATTGAAGTCTATTGCAAGAGTAACATATCTTATTACACTCATCAATAGACTTCAACTTCTTACCATTTT
>JALFMW010000025.1 GCA_022782605.1 Clostridium sp.
AATCTTTCAAAACCAGTCATACCATTTTGATACTGTTCTGTAAAGTTAATAAGTTTTTTTATAGGTTCAATAAACATTTTCACATATAAAATATATGCTGCATAATCACCTAGATTAATTTTTCCTAAATAAGTAAAATATCCACCAGCAACTACAGCTACCATTTCTAATATGTCCATAAATAAGTTCATGCCAGAAAAATAATCTGCCATGACTTTATAGGCTTTTTGTCTTGCATCTTTGAATATATTATTACTTTTGTTAAATTTATTAAGCTCTTCTTCCTCGTTACAAAAAGATTTTGTAACCTTCATTCCTGCTATAGAATTTTCCAAAGTTGCATTTACTTCTCCTATTTTAACTCTACTTTCCATAGATGATTTTTGCATTCTATTTTTTTGTTTAGTTGCAAAAAATATTAAAAATGGAATTATTGCAAAAATAATTAAAGTAAGTGATATATTTATATTTAATAATATTATAAATGATCCTAAAAGCATTGCAAATGATATGAATAAATCCTCTGGTCCATGATGAGCCAATTCTGATATATCCATTAAATCATTAATTATTCTAGACATGGTAACACCACTTTTATTATTGTCAAAATATGAATTTGGCAGTTTTTGAAGATGAGTAAAAACTTCACTTCTCATATCTCCTTGCATTCTAACACCTACTACATGTCCCCAATACTGCATAAAATGATTTAAAAAAGCCTTCATTATAAATATAAATAATAATGCAAGTGCAAAAACTACAAGCATTCTTAAGTCTTTATTTGGCACTACTTCATTCATTATATTCCTTGTAATCATAGGATATATTAAATTACATATGGCAAATAATAGTGCTGCCAGTAAATCCATAAAGAACAGTTTCTTATATGGTTTATAGTATTTTATAAATTGTTTAATCATGTATTCCTCCTAAAATAAATTGTCATATAAATTTTACTATATTTTTATATCCTTTGTATAATAAAATTAATCAAGAAATTTAAAATTAAAATATAGAGAAAAAGCTATACTGATTAGCCAATCAGTATAGCTTTTTTTATTTACTCTTCGTTTTTCTTCAATAATTACATTAAATCTTTTTCTTCAGGCATGGCATCAATTGCACCATAATTAGTACAAGTAAATGCACCAACCTTATTAGCATAAAAAATTATTTCTTTCATTTTTTCAAAAGATATATTATTTTTATCTTTCAACTGAGCTATTTGTTTTAATACAGCTCCAACAAAAGCATCTCCTGCTCCAGTTGAGTCAACTTGTTTTATTTTTATTGATTGAACTATATAATTTTCTTCATTTGTACTTACAAGCGTTCCCTTTGAACCCAATGTTACTGCAATTAATTTTGCTCCCATATTATGTAACTTTTCTATTCCATTATATAAATCTTCTTCTTTTGTTATTATTTTTATCTCTTCATCACTAAGTTTTATAAAATCACTATATTTTATAAATTCCTTACAATCTTCAATAAACTGTTCTAATTTATCTTCAGTTATTAAAGCATCTCTGTAATTTGGATCAAAAGAAATAAATATTTTATTTTCTTTACAATAATTCAATAATTTGAAATAAGTGTTTTTTAATTCTCCTTCTAAAAAGGCTGTAGCAGAACCAAAATGAACTATATCATTTTTACTTATTTTGTTTAAGTCAATTTTATCAAAGGAATATTGTCCATCACTACCTCTATTAAATTCAAAATCTCTTTCACCATTTTCATCAATAGAAACAAATGCTAATGTTGTATTTCCTTCTTCAACTACCATTTCTGTATTTATATTTGCATTTTTTAATGTATCTAATAAAAACTTTCCAAAGGCATCTTTACCTATTTGTCCTAAGAAGTATGATTTGCCACCTAATTTACATACAGATGCACAAACATTTGCTGGTGCTCCACCAGCTTTTTTCTCAAAATTTATACCTTTTACTAATCCAGCATTAATATCTTTATTTATAAAATCTATTAATAATTCACCTATGCAAAATACCTTATTCATATATATCCCCACCTTATTTTCTTATAAATCTATGTTATGTCTAACATGGTACCAATTCCATATTTTCGTGTCAATATTATAATTTTAATTATAAGTATTTAAATTATTATAAAGAAATTAAAAAATAAAAATCCTAAGATTATATATAATCTCAGGATTTTTTACTTTAATATTTATTTATTACCAAAAGCATCTGCCCAGTCTTTTTTGAACTTCTCAATACCTTGAGTAGTTAATGGGTGATTTAACATTTGATCTATTAATTTTGCAGGAACTGTTGCTATATGAGCACCAGCTAAAGCAGCATCAGTTACATGCATTGGATGTCTAACGCTTGCAGCTATTATTTCTGTTTCTATACCATGTATATCAAATATTTCTGCTACAGTTCTTATTAAGTCCATACCATTTGTTGATATATCATCTAATCTTCCTAAGAATGGAGAAACATAAGTAGCACCAGCTCTTGCTGCAAGTAATGCTTGATTAGCTGAGAATATTAAAGTTACGTTTGTTTTTATTCCTTGTGCAGCTAATACTTTTACTGCTTTTAATCCTTCTCCTGTCATTGGTATTTTTACAACCATATTTGGATGTATTTTAACTATTTCCATAGCTTCTGCTATCATACCTTCAGCATCATCACTATTTACTTCTCCACTTATTGGACCATCAACTATTGAAGCAATCTCTCTAACTACTTCAGTAAAGTCTCTTCCTTCTTTTGCTATTAATGATGGATTAGTAGTTACACCACATATAACACCCATATCATTTACTCTTTTAATATCTTCCACATTTGCTGTGTCCAAAAAAAGTTTCATAATTTATTCTCCTTTTTATTAGATTTTCTTTTGTATGTATTTTACATATCAAAATTAATATGTTTATCCATAAATACTCGTATCTATAAATTTTTTATATATTAATTCTCCTTTACTATTATAACCATAAAGGTAAGTATTTGCTACACTTCCTTTAACAAAACTTACCGGAATATATTTTTTCCCATCTAAAACACTTTTATTTGACCAAAATTCTACTGTTATTTGTCCACCATAAGTATAAGCGTGAATATAAATTGGATATTTATAAGGATTTTTAAATCTTAAATTTTTGCTGCCCGTTGCCAACGTGGCATCAAGACCTTTTTGTACGTATGATATGGACTTTGAATGATTATGTCTTTCTATTGGAAGTATTCCTGCTTTTAATTCTGCATTATACAAAGTCGTTGAAACTTGGCAAACACCTCCACCTGGTGCGTTTTTATGTGTTCCATTTACTATAACTGGAGCTAAGTAATAACCATTATATAACTCTACAGGACTAACTTTATCTTCATAAGAAAACTCTTCTCCTGGCATTAATAATGTTCCATCTATTTTACTTGCTGCATTAGCTATATTCAAACCTCTATTGTATCCACTTCCTCCAAAATAAGTTGTGGCTGTGGAAATTCTATCTTTTACACTTTTAAGGTCTTCTTCATTTATTTTAGGTTTTATTATTTTGTATTCTTCTTTTAAAATTATATTATTATCTGCAGTTTTAATATTATGTATGGCATCTAGAATTTCATCTTTTAAAATTTCTTCATCTATTTCTTTACCATTTTTGCCACTAACAACTTCAATACTATCTTCATTAACATTTAATGTTGGTTCTTGAGCTGGTACACTTGTATCTTTAAATATTTCTCTTACTTTTTTCTGTATTACATTTTTATCAATTTTAATATTAAAGTCATAATTTCTTCCAACATTTAAATAAATAAGTCCAAATTGTTCAAGAAAAAATCTATTTTTACCATAATTCATTATTTCATTTTCAGTTTTATCTTTATCTATGCTTTCTATTATATCCCCAACTTTAATTTGATAATTTTTATCCTCAATTTTTACTATTATTTTATTATTATTTATTTTATTAGAAATAGTATTAACCTTTTTATTTAACTCAGATCTATTTAACTTTGATACATCCTCACTATATAAAGTCATATTGGGATATACTAAGTTGTCATATTTTTTTGTGCTAAAATATATTATTGTAATTAGTACAAAAAAACATATAATTGCTATACAATAAGTTTTCTTTTTATGATTATTATTTATTTTACATTCTAAATCTTCTTGATTGCTTACATTTTCTTCATTATTTAAATTTAAATTAATTTCTTCAGAATTATCTAATTCCTTATTCTCTTCTTTATCTTTAGTAAAATTTTCTTTATTATCCTTTGCTTTTTTACGAGCATTTCTTATAACCTCATTATTATCATCGTTTCTCTCCATATTATTCCCCCCTTAATTTAATCATTAATAAATTGTATTAATAAAACTAAACTTTATTCCCCTAAAAATGCCCCCTTTTATAATTAATTATAGTATACAAATTTGTATATTATAATATTTTATGTTAATATAACTAAGTATAAATCATAAGAAAAAAGGTGATAAAATGTCAAAGTTTAAATATGCTTTTGATGATAATAAAAGATACCATACTTGGAATTACTATTTGAGAAATACATTCGGAGAAAAAATTTTTAAAGTCTCTATAAATGCTGGATTTACTTGTCCAAATATAGACGGAAAAGTAGCATACGGCGGATGCACTTATTGTTCAAAAGAAGGTTCTGGCGATTTCGCAGGTAATCCAAAGGATGACTTAATAAAACAATTTAATGATATAAAGGAAATGATGCTTAGAAAATGGCCAAATGCAAAATATATAGGTTATTTCCAAGCTTATACTAATACTTATGCACCACTGGAAGTTTTAAAGGAAAAATATGAAACTATTTTAGCTCAAGATGATGTTGTAGGTCTTTCTATATCAACTCGTCCTGACTGTTTAGAAGATGATGTTTTAGAATATCTGGCTGAATTAAATGAAAGAACTAATTTATGGGTTGAACTAGGACTTCAAACTATTCATGACTCTACTTCAAAAATAATTAATAGAGGTCATGACTATAAAACTTTCTTAGAAGGTGTTGAAAAACTAAAATCTAAAAATATAAAAACTGTTGTTCACATTATAAATGGTCTTCCTGGTGAAGATTATAATATGATGATGGAAACAGCTAAAGCAGTTGCTGATTTAAATGTTCATGGTATAAAAATTCATTTACTTCACGTAATTAAAAACACACCTATGGCAAGAATGTTAGAGAAAAATATGATGAGTTTAATGACACAAGATGATTATGTAAATTTAGTTTGTGATCAACTTGAGATTTTACCTCCTGAAATGGTTATTCATAGACTTACAGGTGATGGTAAAAAAGAAGATTTAGTAGGACCTCTTTGGTCTCTAAAAAAATGGGAAGTACTAAATGCTATAGATGATACTATGAAAGCAAGAGATTCTTATCAAGGTATTAAATATTTATCTTCTCAAAAATAATATTTTTATTATCATACTTAAAAGTCCTCGTGAAATTTTTTCTCGAGGACTTTTAATATTTTATATTAATATATTTATAATTTAATTATAAATTATACCATCATTAAACACACGCCTATTGTTTTGAATATTTATTGTATAAATTTATCAACATTCCTTCTTGAATATCTTCAACTTCATTTATACAATCAAGCTCTCTAAGTATTGTTAAAGCAAATACTAAAGCAGTTGCTGGACCTCTACTAGTTATTATATTACCATCCACTACTACAAGCTCATCTTCCACATAATTAACCTTATCTCTTTCTTGTATAAATCCAGGGTATGATGTACAATTTTTATTTTCAAGTATATTAAAATACTCTAATGTTTCAGGTGCTGCACAAATTGCTGCAACAATTTTACCTGCATTATTCATTTTTATTACTAATTCTTTTACAGAATCACTTTTTAAATTATCTGCTCCTGGCAACCCTCCAGGTAATACTACTGCATCATACTCATCACTATTAATATTATTTATATTGCAATCAGATTTTACTACTATATCGTGTGTTCCTCTCACATATTCACCTTCAATAGAACACATTTTACAATCAACATTTGCTCTTCTAAGGACATCTACTACTGATAATGCCTCTATTTCTTCAAATCCATCAGCTAATAAAACTAATACTTTTTTCATTATTATCCTCTCCTTTATTCTTAGTAATAATTTTCATTTGGAATGATTATCTTGTTGAATTTATTTATCATTATTGCTATTATTTAATAGATAGTTATTATTGCTTATAAAAAATAAATTTCCTATATAAATTTTAGCTATACTTAAACATATGAGGTGAAGCAATGTTAATAAACACACATTTTATTATATCTAAATCTATATTAGAAAACATAGAATCAAGTAAATCTTTCTTCATCAGCAAGAAAAACTTTATTTATGGTAATATTAAGCCAGATATATCTTCAAAATATGTTCTTAATAAACATTATTTAGAAGAATCTTTATCAATGATTCTTGACAAAATTAATCACTTATGTCAATTAACTTTAGATTCATTAAAAAGATATTTTTCTATAAGTAAGTTAAGTCAAGATCTAGGTGTAATTTGTCATTTTTTATGTGACTTTTTTACAGCTCCTCACAGTGAACGTTGGGAATTTACCCATAGCATGAATAAACATGTAACTTATGAAAAAGAACTTGCTTCTTATGCTAAAAACATGGACTTTTCAAATTGTAATTTAAATTATGAAATAGACCGTACAGTTGAAGACTTTTTCCATGAGGTATATAAAAAATATAAGTCATGTAACATTAGTTATGAAAACGATTTAAAATACTCAGCATATGTTTGCAATACTATTGTTAATCATGTTCTCGATTGTATACTATTAAATACAGCAAATTCTTATACATTAGCAAACTGCATATAAATAAATAGGACTATTTTTTAGCCCTATTTATTTTTTTGATTATATCAATTGCATCTTTAACACTATCTACTGTATAAGATGCACTTTTTTTAACATCATAGTCACCTTTATTCATAGCAAAACTATGTTTTATATTATTTAGCATACAAATATCATTTGGAGAATCACCCATTGTTGCTATTTCCTCTAAAGATACATTATATTTTTTGCATATGTATTCTATTGCATGTCGTTTTGATACATGATTGGGAACTATATTCAAAGTGTATGGTCCTGATAAATAAACATCACACACCTCTCCAAATTTATCTTTATAATAATATTCAAGTCGTTTAAGCTCATCAATATTATCAGAAAGTATTCCCACATTACCAACTAGATTATCAAAACTATCTTTCTTAAATAACTCTTCATCAAGTACATAATCATTACTATAATAGTTAAAAATATCTGCTCCACCACTTAAAACAATATTTCCATCATACTTCAAATAAATATGTGACGAATTTGAATCAAATGTATTTATGATTTTTCTTACTAAATAATCATCCAATGGTTCTTTAAAAATAAGATTTTTATCTTTATCAAATATAAAAGATCCATTTTCACAAATAAAGTAGCCATTAAGTTTAAATTTTTCATTTATCATTTTATAAGCTTGTTTAAAAACTCGACCTGTTGCCACATGAAAAATTACCCCTTCTTTTTCTATTTCTTTTATGGCTTTTACATCATCCTCATTTATTCCATTATTATACAACGTTCCATCTAAATCACAAAATATATGTCTTATCATTTTTCCTCCCAAAGTTTAAATTATCTTTAGTAGTTCTAACCTTAAATCATTTAATAAAGTTTTACATGCTCTACTTCTAATTTGTTGTCTATTCCCATTAAATATGTATTTCTTTACAATTGTTTTATTATTTATAGTAATTCCCATATAAACAAGTCCCACTGGTTTATCTTCACTTCCACCCTCTGGACCTGCTATTCCTGTAGTTGATAAACCTATATTTGTATTATGTCT
The DNA here is from genome assembly GCA_022782605.1 of Clostridium sp. Taxonomy (GTDB): domain Bacteria; phylum Bacillota; class Clostridia; order Peptostreptococcales; family Peptostreptococcaceae; genus Terrisporobacter. The sequence goes on from JALFMW010000025.1 coordinate 7,908, forward strand.
TGCAGCTACACCTTCTGACATCTCTTTTGCACATTGTTCACTTACTGCTCCCACAGTATTTAAAGTTTCTTTTTTTACATTAAGAGTCATCATCTTAGCTTCATTAGAGTAAGTTACACAACCTTCCATAAATACAGAAGATATTCCTGGATAATTTATTAAATCAGCTGCTACCATTCCTCCTGTACAAGACTCAGCCACAGCTATTGTCAAATTATTATCAACTAATATTTTAGCAACTTCATCTTCTATTGCAGTATCATCTTCTCCATATACTTTTTCTTTGAATCTACTTTTTATTTCATTGCTAATTGGTTCAATTAAGCTTTCTACTTCTTTTTCATTTTTTCCTTTGGCAGTTATTCTAACTGTACATTCTCCATCCTTTGCATAAGTTGCTATAGTAGGATTAATCTGTTTATCTATTAAATCAAGTAAGTCATTTTCAATCTTTGATTCACCCATACCTATTATTCTAAGAACCTTGGACTTTAATATATTTTTATTATCTTTAAGTAAAAATGGTTTTACATAATTATCAAACATTGGTTTCATTTCTTTAGGTGGTCCAGGCATTACTATTATAGTTTTTTTATCTTTTTCCATAATACATCCTGGAGCTGTTCCATACTTATTTGGAAGTATTAAAGAACCTTTTGGAAAATAAGCTTGCTTTCTATTATTCTCTGTTGGTTTTCTATTCATTTTATTATGTATTTCTATAATTTTATCCCAAGATTGCTCATGAAATTCCATTTCCATATTAAAATATTTTGCACAAACCTCTTTTGTTATATCATCTTCAGTTGGTCCAAGACCTCCCGTTAATATTACTAAATCACTTCTCTTAAAACTTTCTTTTAGTTGACTTAATAGCCTTTGTTCATTATCTCCAACAGTTATTTGATAATAAACATCTATCCCCATATTTGCCAGCTCATTAGACAAATAATGAGTATTTGTATTTAATATGTCCCCAAGAAGAATTTCTGTACCAACTGTAATTATTTCAGTTTTCATTTTTATCACCCTCTTAAATCTAATACAATCTATATTTTTAATTTATATTAAAGATAATAAAAATTCAAGTAAACTTAAAAAGTATTCTATTTTTTACTTGATTAGCATTATAAATTGCTTAATATTTTTTGTCTTTTATCAATATTATTAAGATATGTTGTCAAATATGGTAATAATTATTATAATAGTAAGATATTTAATTTTTAAATTTAGGAAAAATAATTAAATTTGGAGGTTTATTATGAAAACATTTATTAGTTCAGATAATATATGGGCTTTATGGGCCTTTATTACTGGATGGGCAGCATTTAGTATTTACTTGGAACAAAAATATGATTGGGCATCTAAAGTATCAGGAATGATTATTGCTTTAGTTGGTGCACTTATATTTTCAAACTTAAAGATTATTCCAACAGAGTCAGTTGTTTATGATAATGTATGGTCTTATGTTGTTCCCCTTGCAATCACATTACTTTTATATCAATGTAATGTAAAAAAAATATGGAAAGAAAGCGGAAGTATACTCGTCTTATTTCTTATAAGTTCTGTAGGAACTATGATTGGTGCAGCTATTGGTTATGTGGCATTAAACAAGCATATTCCATCTCTTGGACATTTAGCTGGTGCTATGACAGGTACATATATTGGTGGAAGTGTTAATTTAGCTGGTATAGCAAGTTCTTTTGATGTTCCTGGAGAATTATTATCAGCTGCTGTAGTTTCTGATAATTTACTTATGGCCCTTTATTTCTTTGTACTAATAGCTATACCATCTATGAATTTATTTAGAAGTAAATTTTCTCATCCACATATAGATGAAGTAGAAAGTATGGATATAAAAGAAGGAGAAACTGCAGCATCTTCTTATTGGGGATCTAAAGAAGTTTCTCTAAAAGATATAGCTTTATCAATTGGTAGCGCCTTTATAATAGTTGCTATATCAAATAATTTAGCTTCATTATTAGCAAGTGTTATACCTACAACAAATGCATTCTTTAAAATTCTTAATACTTTATTAGGTAACCAATATTTAATAATAACTACAATAACAATGATATGTGCAACAGCAAAACCAAGCTTTTTCGGAAATCTTGGTGGGGCTCAAGAAATAGGTACATTTTTAATTTATATGTTCTTTGTAGTAATAGGTGTACCTGCTTCAATATCATCTATACTATTTAATTCACCACTTTTATTAGTATTTTGTTTAATAATTGTTGCTTCAAATATGATAGTAACATTCTCAGCTGCTCATGTATTTAAATTCAACTTGGAAGATGCCATACTTGCATCAAATGCATGTATAGGTGGACCAACTACTGCCGCAGCCATGGCTGTTTCAAAGTCTTGGTCTAAACTTATAGCTCCTATAATGCTTATAGGTACTCTAGGTTATGTTATTGGAAATTACTGCGGTATACTAATAGGTAATTTCTTTGTATAATTTAAAATCAACTTTAAAAACTAGAATTGTCAATTTGATGATTCTAGTTTTATTTTAACCAACCACACATCCTAAAAATAACTTCCACTGTGGTACTTTCGATTCGTAAAAGTTAAACATATAATTGTTACTATAAAAGTTAAATATAATAATATAATTCTAATTACAATAAAAAAATTAATTAGGATAAAGTATATTTTTATGAAATAATAATTAAAAATAGGAGTGAAAGTTATGAAGAAAAAAGTAGCTGTTTTAATGGGTGGTATATCTACTGAGAGGGAAGTATCTTTAAATTCAGGAAAATCTGTTGTTAATGCATTAGATAGAGATAAATATGAAGTACATGAAGTTGTTTTAAATGACAAAATGGATGTTATAAATAAAATGCCAGAAGGAATTGAGTTTGCCTTCTTAATGTTACATGGTAAATATGGTGAAGATGGTACAGTACAATCAATACTAGAATCTATGGATATACCTTATTCAGGATGTGGACCTTTAACATCTGCTATGTGTATGGATAAAAATATAAC
>JALFMW010000031.1 GCA_022782605.1 Clostridium sp.
TATCCATTGTGGTGGATGTACTTTAAACGAAAGAGAAATGAAATATAGAGTAAAATGTGCCAAAGATCAAAATATACCATTTACAAATTACGGTATATTAATAGCTTATATCCAAGGTATTTTAAAAAGAACAGTTGAACCTTTCCCTTATATTTCTTATTTATTAGAGGAAGAATAATAGGAATAGTTAATGAATAAAAGAGAATTAGATGAAATTTAAACTACAAGCATAATCTTACATATTTATAATTTTTAGTCTTTGTATAAATAAAAGGCCTGGATTTTCCCAGGCCTTTTTTATATAAAAATAATTCTTATTCAAAATCTGTAGCTATAACTGTTAACATAACATTATCATCTAAATCATCTCTTACAGAAGTACCAAATATAATATTAGCTTCTGGATCGCATAACTCTGTTACAAGGCTTGATGCATCACTAACTTCAAATAAAGTTAAGTCTCCTCCACTGGCAATATTAAGTAATATTCCCTTAGCTCCACTTATTGCAGTTTCAAGAAGTGGTGATTGTATTGCTTGTTTTGCTGCTTCTAGTGCTCTATTTTCTCCACTTGCACTACCTATTCCTATATATGCAAGACCTTTATCTTTCATAATTGAGCTAACATCAGCAAAGTCTAAGTTTATAAGACCTGGCATTTTTATTAAATCTGATATTGATTGTATACCTTGCTTTAATACGCTATCTGCCATTGAAAATGCATCCATCATAGATGTATTTTGTTGTACTATTTGTAATAATTTATCATTTGGTACAGTTATTAATGTATCAACACTTTCATGAAGGTTTTTTATTCCTTCTTCAGCATTTTTCATTCTAACTCTTCCTTCAAAAGCAAATGGCTTAGTAACAACACCTATTGTTAATATTCCTAGTTCCTTAGCTATACTTGCAACTATTGGTGCAGCACCTGTTCCAGTACCTCCACCCATTCCTGCAGTTACAAATACTATATCTGTACCTTCAAGTTCATTAATTATTTGAGTTCTACTTTCTTTTGCTGCTTCTTTACCAACTTCAGGTTTTGCTCCAGCCCCTAGACCTCTTGTTAATTTTTCACCTATTTGAATTTGTCTGTGTGCCATAGAAGATACTAAGGCTTGCTTATCTGTATTTACAGATATAAATTCAATTCCTTTTACACCTTCATCTATCATTCTGTTGACAGCGTTATTTCCTCCGCCACCAATTCCAACAACTTTTATAACTACATCATCATTATCTAGTTCTATGTCAATTCTGTTATCGTACATTCTTTTTAACCTCTCATATGTAATTTTTTAATTTATATTTTATGTAGCATTACATTTTATTTGCTTACTATATTTATTATACTAAAATATCGCTTATATGTATGTCGAATTTTAAATTTTTTTCATTATTTTTTTATTTATTTGCAAAAAAATATATGAAAATGTCTCTTAAAAAATAAATAGTAGGTATATATTTACAATAAATTATCATTTATAATATTATAGGGGGTGATATTAGTGAATTTCAAAATAAGTTGTATAAAAAAAGCATGTGAATTTAATCATGTTGATTTTGAAGAATTAATGGAATACTTAGAAATACCAAAATCTAGTTATTCACATTATAATAAGATAGATTCCAATACAGACTACATATCTTTAAGTCCATCAATAAAGAAAAGGTTATCTAATAAGTTAAACACTATTATTCCATATTTTTATGGTCTTATAGATGATGAACATTTATTTAATCATAATATAACTTTATCAAAATATAATGAAGCAAAAAAATTATTACAAATTGAAGATTACTTAGTAAGCATTGGTATGGAAAATTATACTCATAATATTTTTGAACCATCCAATAAAAATTACCTAAGTGAGTGCCACTTTAATTCCATAATTAGTAAAATATATACTAATTCTAGTTTTATAGGCTTAACAGATTTACCGCATAATGAAGAACTTCAGTCTCATTTCATGAAAACTCATCCAACTCATATAAGACATTTACCTAATGCAAGCGAAAAAGTTAGTGAGTCGGCAGTTTCTTCCTTTGGTTATGCACTTGAATATGTGGACAAGCAGACTGAAGAAATAGCTTACAGAGCTGTATCAAATGATGCCATGTCTTTAAAATTTGTAAATAAAGAGCTTCATACACCAAAAGTAATCAAGGCAGCATTACATGAAAATCCACTATCTTTTAAATATTCACAGTTAAAAACTTACGATATTTGTTTAAATGCAGTTGAGGCAAATGGTATCAATTTAGAATTTGTACCAGAAGAATATAAAGATTTCAAAATGATTACAACAGCCTTAAAGTCAAATGGTTGGGCAATTATGTTTGTAGAGAATCAAACTGAAGAATATGCACTAACTGCCGTTCTTCAAAACACAGAATCTTCTTTATATGTTCATGAAAACATTAGAAATAATAATCTTTGTATTAAATCTATCTATGATGAAATTATTAAAAGACATGAGTTTTTAAGTTAATAATAAATCCAGTGAAGCATATCTCCACTGGATTTATTATTTTATATAAAGTAATCTTCATATTATTTACTATACATGATGCTTTCTGTTTCATCAGCTTCTCCTAATAATAAGTTTGTAATATTATCATCTGATTTTATTGTCCATTTATTATCTTTCTTAACTAAATTAACTTCTCCCGTTCTTGTTTCTGATTTACTACTTTTAATTTTTTCTTCAAGACTTTTTTCTACTTGTGCTTGACTTACTTCTTTGCCAGTAAGTGTATTTGTTATACTATCTTCCATAACTTCTAACAATAAATTACTATAATTTGGAGCATTAACTTTTACCTTTACTGTAGCTTTATCATTACTTACTTTTTCTGACAAGACTTTTGCATCAACTTTTGAAAGATAAGTTTTTAATGATTGATCCATTTTATCATCACTAGATTTAGTTGATTTACTGTCACTATCCTTACTCTTAGCGCTAGTAGTATCTGATGTTTTTGAGTTGTCTGAAGACTCACTTGTATTAGTATTTATTGCATCTTTTGGAATTGTACTTTCTATAAGTTTTTTTGTTTCACTATCGCTACTTTTTTTCAATGTTGAAAAATATGTATTTACCACGTCTGTCGGAGTTTGTTTTTCACATCCAGCCATAATCATACCTGTAGAAACCATAATTGAGCATAATAATAACATTGTTTTTTTCATTTGTTTTATCTCCTTTATAAATTTCTTAAAAACTGGTCATTCCCCTAAATTAGCTAATTATTAAGTTAAATATTTATTGTTTTATTCTTTCATCTTATAGTTTATCATTTGTTTTACATATAATTTGCCATATTGTGGTGATTATTTTAAAAACTTTTAGACTTTTTTTCTTATTATCCGATAAATAAAATCTAAATACAAATTAATACGATTTAATTATAAATATAGCAACTATTTTAGATAAGAGAAGATAATTATGATTCTTATATAAATAATGTCATTATTATATTTTTACACTAAAAAAGGGTTGTTACCTATTTGGCAACAGCCCTCTTTTTAGTACATTATATATTTATAATAATATTTCTATTAATATAATTTTATCCTATAAATTAATTACCATTTTATCAGACTTAACTAAAGAGCATTCATCTCCAACTTTTACTTTTCCACCTTTTAAAACCTTTGTAAATATACCATTTTTAGGCATAATACATTCTCCTACTTGGTAGTAAATTTGGCATTTATCGTGACACTTTTTACCTATTTGAGTAACTTCCAATAAAACATCTCCTATTTTTATTAATTGACCAATTGGAAGTGTATGAAGTTCAATTCCTTCAAGTACTATATTCTCACCAAATGCTCCAAAATCTACATTAGCTCCCTTTTTTCTAAATTCATCTATTTTATTAAATTCTAACAAACTTACTTGTCTATGCCACTTACCTGCATGGGCATCATTTTCTATACCAAAATCCTCTATAAAATTAGCTTCATTTATTTCAGTTTTTAAAGTTCCTTTTTTCTCGCTTATGCAAAGAGCTAGTATCTTCCCCATATGTCTATCCTCCAATTTGATTCATATATTTATTTTCCTTGTTGTCACACTCTTTCATAAAATAATGCTTCTCAGGTTTATTGTAAATAGTATCTTCTATTAATTTCTTTAAATTTTCATCATCAATTCCATGTTTCAAGTATCTTTTCAAATCAGCTCCATAACTATAGTGAAGACATTTTTTTAAAAATCCTTCAGAAGTTAATCTTATTCTGTTACATTCTTCACAAAAGCAACTTGATATGGGACTTATAAATCCTACACTTCCTTTAAAGTCTTCTACTCTTATGTAATGAGCTGGTCCACTTCTTTTATTTCTTTTAAGTATCTGAATATTTTCGAAGTTTTTCTCAATAATATTTAAAACTTCCTCATTACTTGTTCCTTGATGTTTTTTCCCTTCACCTATGGGCATAAGTTCTATAAATCTAACTTGTAAATTTTTATTTTTCGTTAGATTAACAAAATCTATTATCTCATCTTTATTTATATCATCAACTATAACTGTATTTATTTTTACCTTAAGATTTAAACTCAAAGCCTTATCTATAGCTGATAAAACTTGAGATAATTTATCAAACCTAGTAAGCTTCTCAAATCTATCTCTTTTCAAAGAATCTAGACTTATATTTACACCAGTTAGACCATTTTCCTTCAGTTTTGCAAGCTTGTCTTTTAGTAGTACTCCATTTGTAGTTATGTATATTTCTTCTATACCATCAATTTGATTTATTCTGCCTATAAGACTTTCTATATCTTTTCTCACTAAAGGTTCTCCACCAGTGATACGAATTTTTTTTATACCTAAGACTGCACATTGAGTAACAATTCTTATAATTTCATCCTCACTTAAATATTCTTTGTTACAGAAGTTTGGTAGAGTATTTTCATCTATGCAATAAACACATTTTAAATTACAGTTTTCTGTTACAGAAATTCTCAAATAATCTATTTCCCTTTTAAATCTATCTAACATTCAACTTCACCTATTTCCCAAATGAGCAATGTGGGAATGAACATATTTCACAACTTAAACACATTCCTCCATTACCATATGATGCTATATCTTCAAATGTAAGTTTTTCATCTGCCAAAACTCTTGGTAATACTAAGTCTAAAATAGTTCTCTTAGCATACATTGCACAACTTGGCACACCAAGAATTGGTGTATTTTTATAATATGCTAATAAAAACATTGCTCCTGGAAGAACTGGTGCACCATAAGTTACTATTTCACCATTGCAATCTTTAATTGCTGAAGGTGTTACATCATCTGGATCTACTGACATTCCTCCCGTACAAATTACTACATCTACTTTATCTTCTTCTATAGCTTTTATGATATTTTCACTTATCATTTCTTTGTCATCTGGCAAAATAACTTGTCTTATTATTTCACTTCCATAATATCCTAATTTTTCTTCCATAACTGGTAAGAAGGCGTCCTTTATTCTTCCTTTATATACTTCATTACCAGTAGTTATTAAAACTGCTTTTTTAGGCTTTATTTCTTCTACTCTTATTATCTTTTCTCTTATAAGATTTTCAGCTTCTATTATTTTTTCCTCATTTATTATTAGAGGAATAACTCTCGTTGCTCCTATTTTTTCACCTTTTTTAACTGGAGTATTGTTGTGCATAGTAGATACAATAATTTCTCCCACCATGTTAAGTTTTAAGAGTAAATCCTTATTTATTTTAAGAACTCCTTGTCTATCAGCAAAGAAATCTATTTTCCCTTCTTTTATTTCTTCTGAAATTGTACATCCTTCACCAAGAACTAAATCCTTAATTCTAATTGCTGCATCATTTTCATGTAGTTCATTTTCTTTAGGCTCCCAAACATAAATGTGCTCTTTACCTATATCTAAAAGTTTTTCTATATCCTCTTCTTTGATAACATGACCTTTTTTAAATAATCTTCCCTTAAACTCTCCTGGTACTATTTTAGTAACATCGTGTGATAAGATACATCCCACTGCATCTTCTATTCTAATTTGTTTCATACTCGCTCTCCTAAATTTTGTCTATCTTAAATTGTAATTTTATTTTCTTGCACATTCTTTTGCTTTGCCAAGCAGTATTTCTATTCCATGTTTTACATCATCTAGCACAAAGTCAAGCGCTTCTCTACATGCCTTTGGACTTCCTGGTAAATTTATAATAACTGTGTTTTTTCTAATGCCAGAAGTTGCTCTTGATAACATAGCTCTTTTTGTTATTTGTAAACTATAATATCTAATAGCTTCAGCAATTCCAAGGGCTTCTCTTTCTATGACAGCTTTAGTCGCCTCTGGAGTTATATCTCTTGGTGAAAATCCTGTTCCACCAGTTGTTAAAAGTAAATTTACCTCTAAGTTGTCGCACATATTTATCATTTCTTTTTCTAGTATTTCTTTTTCATCTGGTAAAACTACTTTTCTAACCACTTTATATCCTTTTTCACTTACTATTTCTTCTATTACTTGACCACTTTTGTCTTCCCTCTCTCCTGCGTAACCTTTGTCGCTACTTGTTATAATTCCTACTGTAAACATATGCCCCCTCCAAATTTTCCTATAATTTATCTATTTCTACTTCTGCTTCTTAATTCTTTGATTATTTTAAGATTGATAAATATTATTTTTTGAGAAATTTCATTTATTTCCTAATATATTTTTTATATTTCCTAGATATCTACTATTATAACACATATATTTAAAGCTAAAAAGTTTTTATTGTACGGTTTTTGTTTTTTATATTGTTTTATAAATTTGAAAAACAGACTATCTTGGTAATGTGCTTTCTTGAATGTATATTTAACTAAATTAATAGCAAAATGCTATACATAATGTCACGTTTAATATAGTCATCATTATCTAATACATGTCAGTGTATTGGATTGCTATAATTGCAAGGAAAAATATGTAATATATACTTGATTTATTGAGGTAAAATAATTCCTATGATAGAATAAAATAGACTAAATTCCAATATAAGTAAAAAACAGACAAATAGCGTGAAGGGGGAATAAAATGAGAAAATTAACTAAAAATATATTTTTAAGTATTCTTATAGTGTCAATTCTATTTTGTAATTTAATGCCTATAAATTCTTATGCGGAAATAAATAATAAGATAGAAATTACACTAGATACTAAAGAAGTATATTTAAATGAAGCTACTAAAGTAAGCATATCATTTAAAGAATATTTAAATAATTCTAAAATTACATTAGTACAAAAATGTGCAGATGAGCAATTATTAACTGAATTATATTATAATGAGGATACAAAATCTTATGAAGGAATTATAAATTATAATATTGAACTAGAGGCTATTAACATTTGGAGCCTGGATAAGATTATAGTTGGAGATAAGATAATAACTAAAGACCAACTAAAAGATATGGGATTGGATTTAGGAAATTATGAAGTGAAACAAAAATATTATACTCATGATATAGATGGTATAAAATATCAACCTAATGCGAGATCAGTAGATCAAAATTTAAAAGATAAATATTCTAAGTATACAGTACTTCTTGACCCAGGTCATGGTGGAAAACCAGGCTCTGGTTATAATTGGGGTGGTACAACAATAGTAAATGACACTCTATGGGAAAAAGATTATAATTTAGATACAACTTTATATGCTGCCAAGCAATTATCAGATTTAGGTGTAAATGTAGTACTTACTAGGAATAAGGATGTTTATGTTGCTCTGCAAGATAGAACAAACTTAATCAATAAAATAAAACCTGATTTTGCAGTAAGTATACATTACAATGCATTGACTTCAAAAAGTAATGGTACAAGTGCATATTATAGATATGCAGATAGAAATGGTGGTTTAACTAAAACCTTAGCTGGCAATATAGTTGACTCTATTATTGATGAATTTGGTTTTTATAGAGAAGGAATTCTATATAGAACCTATGTGGACAGTGCAACTAAGAAAACATTAGATTATTATCATATGATAAGAGAGTCAAAATTCCCTACAGTACTAGTAGAATGCTGCTATTTATCAAATGTAAAGGATCAAGCGAAAGTAAATACTAAGGCAAAAAGAGAAATAATGGGTAGAGAAATTGCTGAGGGTATTATTAAAACTTTAGATCAAATGAATGGTAATGGTTCTAGTGAAGAAGATAAAGATGAAGACAAAGACGATGATAAAGTTGAAGACGAATACAAAGAAAATGTCTCTAAGCCAGAAACAACAGTAAAAACAGCAACAGCAACAGGTAATGTACATGTAAGAAAAGGTCCATCAACAAACTATACTTCTTTAGGTGTATTAAAAGTAGGACAAAAGGTAGAAATACTTGGAACTGATAGTGCAACAGGATGGTATAAAATTAAGTATAATAATGGATATGGATATGTATCGAATAAATATTTAAAAATTGATTCATCAAATCAGCAATCACCAACATTATCAAAACCCACAGTAAAAGTATCATCAAACTCATATAATAGTAACAAATTAAGTTGGAATAAAGTAACAGGTTCAAGTGGATACGAAGTACTAAGAGCAACTAGCAAAACTGGAACTTACAAATCAGTAAAAACAATAACTAGCGGTTCGACAGTAAGTTATACAGATAAATCACTTGCAACAGGAACTACTTACTACTATAAAGTAAGAGCTTATAAAACAGTAGATAAAAAGAAAGTTTATAGTAGCTACTCATCAGTAGTATCAGCTAAGCCGGTACTTAAAACACCAAGTGTTAAATTAACATCAGGTAGTAAAAAGGCTACTATTAAGTGGGAAAAAATATCTGGAGCAAGTGGATATGAAGTCTACAGAGCTACTAGTAAAAGTGGAAAATATTCAAAAATAAAAACAATCACTAAAAATTCAACAGTTTCTTATGTAAATAGTAGTTTAACTAAAAATAAAACGTACTATTATAAAGTAAGAGCATATAGAACAGTAAATGGAAAGAAAATTTATAGCTCCTATAGTGTAGCTAAATCAGTAAAAGTAAAGTAATTACACATATAGTAAATAAAACGGTATAATAATAGATGAAGATATTCAGTTTCATTCCAATTTTGATTTAGATACTGTTCATAGATTGGTGTAAATATAATATATTAATTAAAAATATTACTGGAAATTTTACTTTTCAGTAATATTTTTTTATTACTTGAAACACTAATTATAAAATCTCATCCTTCTTAGTGAACAAGTCTAAGTATTATTTACCTTTTACATGTATTAGACCTTTTCACAAACTAAAAAGTTGCAAATAATTTTTAATTTTTGCAACTTAAAATAATAATTCTTATTTGATTATAAATT
>JALFMW010000075.1 GCA_022782605.1 Clostridium sp.
ACCAACAAATAACAAACAACACAGATCATTACACGGGTTAACTAGAACTTTAATAGATAACATGATAATAGGTGTTAATGCTGGTTTCGAAAAGAAATTAGAATTAGTAGGTGTTGGATACAGAGCACAAAAACAAGGAAATAAATTAGTTATGAACTTAGGATTCTCTCATCCAGTAGAAATGGTAGATCCAGAAGGAATAACTGTAGAAGCTCCAAATCAAACTGAATTAGTAGTAAAAGGTATAGACAAACAATTAGTTGGTAACTATGCTGCTAAAATAAGAGACTGGAGAAAACCAGAGCCATACAAAGGTAAAGGTATAAGATACGCTGGTGAAGTTGTAAGACGTAAAGAAGGTAAAACTGGTAAAAAGTAAGCCTAAATAAATAAAGGTTGAAAGGAGTGAGCACAAATGTTAAAAAAAGCTGATAAAAATGCTATAAGACTTCAAAGACATAAAAGAGTTAGAAGAAAAGTTTCTGGAACTGCTCAAAGACCAAGATTATGTGTATTCAGAAGTTCAAACAATATATACGCTCAAATAATAGATGACACTAATAGAGTAACTCTTGTTGCTGCTTCATCTTTAGAAGCAGACGTTAAGGGTGCTGTTAATCATACAGGAAACAAAGAAGCAGCTAAATTAGTTGGACAATTAGTAGCTAAAAAAGCTGTAGAAAAAGGTATAACTGAAGTTGTATTCGACAGAGGTGGATACTTATATCACGGAAGAATAAAAGAGTTAGCTGAAGCTGCAAGAGAAGCTGGTCTTAAATTCTAATTAAAAAAGGAGGGACATGCACATGCGTCAAATAATAGATGCAAGACAACTAGACTTACAAGAAAAAGTTGTTGAAGTAAGACGTGTTACTAAAGTTGTTAAAGGTGGTAGAAACTTTAGATTCGCAGCTTTAGTAGTTGTTGGAGATGAAAACGGACACGTTGGAATAGGTTCTGGAAAAGCTATGGAAGTTCCAGATGCTATAAGAAAAGCAGTAGAAGATGCTAAAAAGAATCTTATAAAAGTACCTATGGTAGGAACTACTATACCTCACGAAGTAATCGGACACTTCGGTGCTGGAAGAATAATAATAATGCCAGCTCAAGAAGGTACAGGAGTTATCGCTGGTGGTGCTGCTAGAGACTTATTAGAATTAGCTGGATTAAAAGACGTTAGAGCGAAATGCTTAGGTACTAGAAATCCAAGAAACATGGTAAATGCTACAATAGAAGGACTTAAATCACTTAAAACAGCTGAGCAAGTAGCTGCTTTAAGAGGTAAAAAAGTTGAAGATCTTTTAGGCTAAGGAGGTAGTGTGAAATGGCTAAATTACAAATAAAATTAGTTAGAAGTACAATAGGAACTACTCCTAACCAAAGAAAAAACGTTGAAGCGTTAGGATTAAGAAAAAGAGAACAAGTAGTTGTTAAAGAAGACAATGCCCAAATGAGAGGTATGATCGCTAAAGTTAGTCACTTAGTTGAAGTAACTGAAATAGCTGAATAATTTATATAAATTTATTTACGAAATAAAAGAAGGAGGTGCAATCCATGAAACTACATGAGTTAAAACCTGCTAAAGGAGCAGTAAAAGCTAAAAAAAGACTAGGTAGAGGTACTGCTACTGGTCAAGGTAAAACTGCAGGACGTGGACAAAAAGGACAAAAGTCTCGTTCAGGTGGTGGAGTTAGAGTAGGATTCGAAGGTGGACAAATGCCACTTTACAGAAGATTACCTAAAAGAGGTTTCACAAATATATTTAAAAAACAATATACAGAAGTTAACGTTGAACTTTTAAATAGATTCGAAAATGGTACTGAGGTAACTGCAGAATTATTAAAATCTACAGGTGCTGTAAGTAAAATAGAAAAAGACGGTATAAAAATATTAGGACAAGGAAATCTTGAAAAAGCTGTAACAGTTAAAGCTGCTAAATTCACAGCTTCTGCTCAAGAGAAAATAGAAAAAGCTGGAGGAAAAGCTGAATTAGTATAATTTAAGCTTTCTGGCAATACTTGTGGGGTGATTACGTGCTATCAAAGATAAAACAATCTTGGAAAGTGAAAGATGTAAGAAGAAGAATCTTATATACCCTAATGATGATTCTAATATTTAGAATAGGTACTACTATACCAGTTCCTGGAGTCAATACCAGTTATATTAAGGAGTTGGTAGGCAATAATAGCCTACTTTCCCTATATAATATGTTTGTTGGGGGAGCTTTCAGTAATTTCACTCTATTTGCATTAGGTATAGGACCATTTATAACAGCATCAATCATTATTCAACTTCTAACTATAGGTTTTGATAGTTTAAAAGAACTACAAAAATCTGGTGAAGAAGGTAGAAAAAAAATGAATGCATATACTAGATATACAGCTTTAGCTCTTGGCTTTATACAAGCTACTGGTATTACACTAGGGATTGTAAAAGGTGCTTTAGTTAATCAAGGTATATTCTTCATTATTACTGTTATAGTGACTTTAGTTGCAGGAAGTATGCTTGTAATGTGGATGGGCGATAGAATTACTGAAAAAGGTTTAGGTAATGGTAGTTCAGTAATAATATTTGTTGGTATCATATCAAGAATACCATCAGATGTTATAGGAACTGTATCGGATGTTCAAGGTGGATCACTAGCTTTATGGGCAGCAATATTTATTGCAGTTGTAATGCTAATAACAATAACTGCTGTTACATTTATAAATGAAGCAGTTAGAAAAATTCCAGTACAATATGCTAAGAGAGTTGTTGGAAGAAAGCTTTATGGAGGACAAAGTTCTCATATACCAATGAAAGTTAACCAGTCAGGTGTTATGCCAATAATATTTGCTAGTTCACTTTTAGCTTTCCCTCAAACTATAGCTATATTTATGGGAGAAAGTGCTCAAACATTTGTATCGAATTACCTAAGTACAAGTTCAAACACAGGTTTTTGGATATATAGATCTTTAGAAGTTCTATTGATAGTATTTTTCTCATATTTCTATACAACTATATCATTCAATACTGAAGATATAGCTGAAAATATGAAAAACAATGGTGGATTTATTCCTGGTGTAAGACCTGGAATGCCTACAGTTGATTATTTAAATAAAATATTATCAAAGCTAACATTAGCAGGAGCTGTGTTCTTGGCTATAATTGCGATGATACCAGCATTTACAACTCATTTCTTAAATGTAGAAATGGCTTTAGCTGGAACATCTATACTAATCGTTGTAGGTGTAGCTCTTGAACTAAAGAGACAATTAGAATCACACCTTGTTATGAGAAGTTATCAAGGATTTTTAAAATAAATTGGAGATGATACTATGAGACTTATATTATTAGGACCTCCTGGAGCGGGTAAAGGTACTCAAGCTGCAGGAATAGTTGAAAAATACCAAATACCTCATATATCAACAGGAGATATATTCAGAAAAAACATCAAAGAAGGAACAGATCTTGGTAAAAAAGCCAAAGAGTTTATGGATCAAGGTTTATTAGTTCCTGATGAATTAACTGTAGGATTAGTTACAGACAGAATTTCTCAAGAAGACTGTCAAAATGGATTCATGTTAGATGGATTCCCAAGAAATGTAGCTCAAGCTGAACAGTTAGATGCTTTCTTAAATGAAAAAGGAATAGCATTAAATAAAGTTATCAACATAGAAGTTGATAAAGAAAAATTAGTAGCAAGAGCAGTAGGCAGAAGAATCTGTAAATCTTGCGGTGCTACTTATCATATAGAATTTAACCCTTCAAAAGAAGAAGGAGTTTGTGATATATGTAAAGGTGAGCTTTATCAAAGAGCTGACGACAATGAAGAAACTGTATCAAAAAGAATACAAGTTTACTTAGATGAAACTAAACCTCTAGCTGATTATTATTCTAAAAAAGGAATAATAGCAGATATAGATGGTCAACAATCTATAGATAAGGTATTTAATGATATAGTAACTGCTTTAGAAAGTAAATAATCAATGATTATTATAAAATCTAAATCAGAAATTGAACTTATGAGGGAGGCTGGCAAGATTGTCGCCCACACTCATGAAGTTATTAGAGAAGCTATTGTTCCGGGAATATCTACTTTAGAGTTAGATAAAATAGCTGAAGAAAATATAAGAAAATATAATGCAGTACCGTCTTTTAAAGGCTATGGAGGTTTTCCAGGGAGCATATGTACTTCTATAAACAACAAAGTTGTACATGGAATTCCTGGTAATGAAATAGTAAAAGAGGGAGACATTATAAGTATAGATATAGGAGCCTATTATAAAGGATACCATGGTGACTCTGCCAAAACTCATGGAGTTGGCCTGATATCTGAAGAAAATAGGAAACTAATAGAAGTGGCAAAAGAAAGCTTCTATGAAGGACTTAAATTCGCGAAAGTTGGATACAGACTTTCGGATATCTCACACACAATACAAGCACACACAGAAAAAAATGGATTTTCAGTAGTTAGGTCACTGGTTGGACATGGGATTGGTAAAGATCTTCATGAATCACCAAACATACCAAACTACGGTAAAGCCAATAAGGGTCCTAAGTTAAAGCCAGGTATGGTATTAGCTATAGAGCCAATGATAAACCAAGGTAGTTATGAAGTATATTGTCTGTCTGATGGATGGACAATAGTAACTGCTGATGGTAAAAACTCTGCTCATTATGAGCATACGATAGCAATAACAGAGGATGAACCTCTTATATTAACTTCTTTATAAGATTGCTAATATAATTGTTATCAAAAAAATTGCATTTAACTTAATGAAATTATTTAAATGTAAAATGGAGGGCTGATTATATAATGGCCAAAAAAGATGTAATAGAATTTGAAGGTACAGTTATTGAAAACTTACCTAATGCTATGTTTAAAGTTAGACTAGAAAATGGACATGAGGTATTATGCCATTTATCTGGTAAGTTAAGAATGAACTTCATAAGAATTCTTGAAGGTGATAAGGTTAATGTTGAGCTTTCACCTTATGATCTTACAAGAGGAAGAATTACTTGGCGTAAGAAATAGGCTATGTACTAGTCTAAGGAGGGATAATAATGAAGGTAAGACCATCAGTAAAACCAATGTGCGAAAAATGCAAAATCATTAAAAGAAAAGGTAAAGTAATGGTTATCTGCGAAAATCCTAAGCACAAACAAAAACAAGGATAAGAAAATATTACTAGCATAAAGTCGTTAGATATGTTATAATGTTTAAATGTGACAATGACTGGAATGCGTTGAAAATACAATGTTTGAATGGTTTCTTAATGGAACTATTTGAATAAAAACAATTAAAAAATAAAATAACTAAGTCGTAGGAGGTGCAAGTAATGGCAAGAATCGCTGGGGTAGATTTACCTAGAGAAAAAAGAGCGGAAATAGGCTTAACTTATATATATGGTATAGGTAGAGCAACTGCTAATGAAATATTAGCAAAAGCTGAGATAAATCCAGATGTTAGAATCAAAGATTTATCAGATGATGAAGTTAATACATTAAGAAAAATAATAGACACTGATTTCTTAGTTGAAGGTGACTTAAGAAGAGAAATCGCTTTAAATATAAAAAGATTAAGAGATATAAAATGCTACAGAGGTATAAGACATGCTAAAGGTTTACCACTAAGAGGGCAAAAAACTAAGACTAACGCTAGAACTAGAAAAGGTCCTAGAAAAACTGTATCTCGTAAAAAGAAAAAATAATAAGTAGATAGGAGGGACAAGGACAATGGCTAAACAAAAAAAGAAAGTTACACGTGTAAGAAGAAGAGAACGTAAAAACATAGAACGTGGTCATGCACATATACAATCAACTTTTAACAATACTATAATAACTTTAACTGACGTTCACGGAAATGCTATATCATGGGCATCTTCAGGACAATTAGGATTCAAAGGATCTAGAAAATCAACTCCATTTGCTTCTCAAATGGCTGCAGAAACTGCTGCTAAAGCTGCAATGGAACACGGTTTAAAAACTGTTGAAGTATTCGTAAAAGGACCAGGTTCAGGAAGAGAAGCTGCTATAAGAGCTTTACAAGCTACTGGACTAGAAGTAACAATGATAAAAGATGTTACTCCAATCCCACACAACGGATGTAGACCACCAAAAAGAAGAAGAGTATAATTAGGAGGTGCAATTATGGCAAGATATACTGGTGCATCATGCAGACAATGCCGTAGAGAAGGAATGAAATTATTCCTTAAAGGTGATAGATGTTATACAGATAAATGTGCTATAGTTAAAAGAAACTATGCTCCAGGACAACATGGACAAGGGAGAAAGAAAGTTTCTAACTATGGTTTACAATTAAGAGAAAAACAAAATGTTAAAAGAATATACGGAGTTTTAGAAACTCAATTCAGAAATATGTACGAACGTGCTGAGAAAATGACTGGTAAAACTGGTGAAAACTTATTAAGCTTATTAGAAAGAAGATTAGATAATGTTGTTTACAGAATGGGATTAGCTAACTCTAGAAAAGAAGCTAGACAATTAATAACTCATGCACACTTTACTTTAAATGGTAAAAAAGTAGATATACCTTCAATAACTGTAAAAGTAGGAGATGTTATAGCTGTTAAAGAAACTTCTAAATCATCTGCTAAATTCAAAGGTATAGTAGAAGCTAACACAAAAGTAGCTCCAAGATGGATAGATGCAGACGTTCAAAATATGACTGCAACTGTTACAGCTCTTCCAAACAGAGAAGACATAGATCTTGAAATAGCTGAACACTTAATCATAGAGCTTTATTCTAAATAATAAGCATCTTCTAAAGTTTATCTTTAGAAGTGTTTACCCTCAGTGGATTAATAAATTTGAAGGAGGGTTTTGTCCATGATAGAAATAGAAAAACCAAAAGTAGATATTGTAGAACTTGGTGAAGATTATAGATATGGAAAATTTGTCATTGAACCTTTAGAAAGAGGATATGGAATTACTATAGGAAATGCTCTTAGAAGAATATTATTATCTTCTCTACCAGGAGTTGCTGTAAATTCTATAAGAATAGATGGTGTTCTTCATGAATTCTCAACAGTTCCAGGCGTTAAAGAAGACGTTACTGAAATGATATTAACTTTAAAAGAGCTTTCTGCTACTATAGATGGTGAAGGAAGTAGAACTCTTAAAATACAGGCTCAAGGACCATGTACTGTAACAGGTGCAGATATAATCTGTCCTCCAGATGTTGAAGTTTTAAACAAAGATTTAGTTATCGCTACTTTAGACGATAATGCTAAACTTAATATGGACATAAACATCGATAAAGGTAGAGGATATGTTCCAGCCGAGGAAAACAAAACTGAAAATATGCCTATAGGTGTTTTACCTGTAGACTCAATATACACTCCCGTACAAAAAGTTAGCTACCATGTAGAAAACACAAGAGTTGGTCAAAAATCAGATTATGATAAATTAACACTTGAAGTATGGACTAATGGAAGCATTAATCCTCAAGAGGGAATATCTCTTGCAGCTAAAGTATTAGTTGAACATTTAAATCTATTCATTGACTTAACTGAGCATGTAAGCAATGTTGAAATAATGGTAGAAAAAGAAGAAGATCAAAAAGAAAAAGTTCTTGAAATGACTATAGAAGAACTTGATTTATCAGTTAGATCTTACAACTGTTTAAAAAGAGCGGGAATTAATACAGTTGAAGAATTAGCAAATAAATCAGAAGATGATATGATGAAGGTTAGAAACCTTGGTAAAAAATCACTTGAAGAAGTTATTCAAAAACTTGAAGAGCTAGGTTTAGGACTTAAACCAAGCGAAGAATAAGCGAGCAAAGGAGGGATTGGCATGGCTAATTACCGTAAATTAGGACGTGTGACTTCACACAGAAACCTTATGTTAAGAAACTTAGTAACTGACTTACTAAGATGTGGTAGAATAGAAACTACAGTAACAAGAGCAAAAGAAACTCGTAGAATGGCTGAAAAGATGATAACTCTTGCTAAAAGAGGAGATCTTCACGCTAGAAGACAAGTTTTAGCTTACGTTATGGATGAAACAGTAGTTAATAACTTATTCACTGATATAGCTCCAAAATATGCTGAGAGAAATGGTGGATACACTAGAATAATCAAAAAAGGGCCAAGAAGAGGCGACGCTGCTGAAATGGCATTTATTGAATTAGTTTAGTAAATAGTTAATATATATAAAAAGAGATTAAGTTTGATGGGCTTAATCTCTTTTTTTATGCAATAGAATTAATAAATATGACAATTATATGCTCAAAGGAATTATTTTTTAATTAGAACTGTGATATAATATTAAAATACAAATTTTATAAAATGACTACTTTAAAAAGGAGTAGAATAGATGAATAATATTATAAACGTTAACAATATTTCGTATGAATATATAACTGAAGAATCTACTTTTAAGGCTATAGATAATTTAAATTTAGATGTTAAGCAAGGTGAATTTGTAGCTATTATAGGACATAATGGTTCAGGTAAATCAACATTATCTAAAAACTTAAATGCTATTTTGATGCCTACAAAAGGTAATATTCTTATAGATGGAAATGACACAAAGGACGAAGAAAAGCTATGGGATATAAGACAAACTGCAGGTATGGTATTCCAAAATCCAGATAATCAGATTGTTGCTACTGTAGTAGAAGAAGATGTAGCATTTGGTCCTGAAAATTTAGGTATAGAACCTAAGTTAATAAGAGAAAGAGTAAAAGAAGCTCTTGAAAGTGTAGGAATTACAGAATTAAAGGATAGACAACCTCATCTTTTATCAGGAGGTCAAAAACAGAGAGTAGCAATAGCAGGTATAATTGCCATGAGACCAAAGTGTATAATATTTGACGAAGCTACTGCTATGCTTGATCCATCAGGAAGAAAAGAGGTTATGAATGTAATAGAAAAACTTAATAAAGAAGAAAATATTACAGTATTACATATAACTCACTATATGGAAGAGGCAGTAGAAGCTGACAGAGTTATAGTTATGGATAAAGGTCGTAAAGTGTTAGAAGGAACACCAAAAGAAGTATTTAGAAATGTAAAAATGCTTAAAGAAATAGGACTAGATGTTCCATATATGACAGAACTAGCCACTTCTTTAAAAGAAGAAGGAATAGATATTAATGATGATATATTAACAGTAGATGAGATGGTGGTGAAATTATGTCAATTGTTGTAAAAAACTTAACTTATATATATGATGAAGGAATGCCTTTTGCAAGTAAAGCATTAGATAATATTTCATTTGAAATAAAAGATAGAGATTTTGTGGGACTAATAGGACATACAGGTTCAGGTAAATCTACACTTATCCAACATTTAAATGGTCTTATAAAACCTTCTTCAGGTGAAATTTATATAAATGAATTCAATATAACTGATCAAAATCAAAATCTAACAGAAATAAGAAAAAGGGTTGGTATAGTATTCCAATACCCAGAGTATCAATTATTTGAGGAAACAGTTGAAAAAGATATAGCATTTGGACCATCTAATTTGGATTTAAGCGATGAAGAGATAGCTATTAGAGTAAAAGACTCTATGAAAGCTGTAGGACTTGATTATGAAGAATACAAGGATAAATCTCCTTTTGATTTATCAGGTGGACAAAAGCGTAGAGTAGCTATAGCGGGAGTAATAGCTATGAAACCAGAGCTATTAATATTGGATGAACCTACTGCTGGATTAGATCCAGGAGGAAGAGATGAAATATTTGATTTGATAAAAAAATTACATGAAGAAAGTAATATGACTATAATACTATCTTCTCATAGTATGGATGATATGGCTAAAATAGCTAAGAATATCATAGTTATGAATCGTGGGAAAATTGAATTTATGGGAACTCCTAGAGAAATATTCAACAACCATGCTACAAGACTTAAAGAAATAGGTTTAGATATACCACAAGTTTTAGAACTTGCTATAAAATTAAAAGACAAAGGCTTTGATATAAAGACTGATGTATTAACAATAGATGAGATTAAATCAGAAATACTAAACTTTATGAAAGGAAGAAAGAAATGCTAAAAGATATAACTATAGGTCAATATTACCCTGCAAATTCTCGTATTCATAAGTTAGATTCAACAACGAAGCTTGTTGCAACAGTAGTATTTATGATATCTTTATTTGTAGTTAATAAGTTTTGGCCGTATTTATTAATAGCTGCAGCAATGGTAGCAGTAATAAAAATGTCTAATATACCTCTTAAATATATTTTAAAAGGTTTAAAACCACTTAGATGGATAATTTTATTTACTTTTGTAATAAATATATTCTTTTTACCTGGGGACCCGATATGGTCATTTGGATTTTTAACTTTAACTAAACAAGGTATATCTCAGGCTGTATTTATGTCTATAAGATTAATATTCTTAGTTGTTGGTACTTCACTGCTTACATTAACAACATCACCTATACAACTTACAGATGGTATAGAAAGAATGTTTAACCCATTAAAGAAAGTTGGTATGCCAGTTCATGAATTGGCTATGATGATGACAATAGCGCTAAGATTTATACCAACTTTATTAGATGAAACTGACAAAATCATGAAAGCTCAAATGTCTAGAGGTGCTGATTTTGAAAGTAGTAATATAATAAATAGAGCAAAAAACTTAGTACCATTATTAGTACCCCTATTTGTTAGTGCTTTTAGAAGAGCTGATGAATTGGCAATGGCTATGGAAGCTAGATGCTATAGAGGTGGTTTTAATAGAACTAAGATGAAAGAAGCTAAAATTACAAAAGCTGATTATACAGCATATGTTTTACAAGTTGTGTTTTTGGCAATCATAATAGTAACTAAATTCATATAGATGAGGAAGTAAATGAGAAATTTAAAACTTACTATACAATATGATGGTACTAAATATTGTGGCTGGCAAAAGCAGCCTAATTCTCCTGGTATACAGGGAACAATAGAATATGCCATTTATGAAATAACAAAAGAAAAAGCAAATATTACAGGCTCTGGAAGAACAGATGCAGGTGTGCATGCACTTGGTCAAGTTGCAAACTTTAAAACAAATTCAACTATACCAGCGAATAGAATTCCAGATGCTCTTAATGCAAAATTGCCAAAGGATATATCTATAATTGACTGCCAGGAGGTATCTGATGATTTTCATTCAAGATACAGTGCAACAGGGAAAATATATAGATATTTAATATATAACAAGCCTTACAGAAGCCCATTATATAAGGATACATCATATCATGTTAGATATGATCTTAATATGGATAAAATGCGCTCAGAAGCTAAATCACTACTTGGGACACATGATTTTAAAGGATTCATGAGTTCTGGCTCATCAGTAAAAGATACAGTTAGAACAATACACAATATTACTATTGAAGAAAAAGAAGATTTAATAGTAATAGAAGTAGAAGGTAACGGATTTTTATACAATATGGTGAGAATAATAGTAGGAACATTAGTGGATATAGGCAGAGGAAGAATAGATAAATCAATGGAAGAAATAGTCGCTTCATTAGATAGGGGAGAAGCTGGTCATACCGCGCCTGCACACGGATTATTTCTTAAAAAAGTTCATTATTAAACTTGACACACCAGGGTCATTGTATTAAAATGAATAAGAGTGTGCTAGTAAGTCCACATTGCCCCGGACTTTATATATACGGTAGATAAAAAATTTAGAAAATTAAGGA
The DNA here is from genome assembly GCA_022782605.1 of Clostridium sp. Taxonomy (GTDB): domain Bacteria; phylum Bacillota; class Clostridia; order Peptostreptococcales; family Peptostreptococcaceae; genus Terrisporobacter. Next base: position 11,655 of record JALFMW010000075.1, read on the forward strand.
GGGACAACCATGAAAAGTTATATAGCTAAACCAGCTGACGTACAAAGAAACTGGTACGTAGTTGATGCTGAAGGAAAAACATTAGGTCGTCTTGCTACAGAAATAGCAACTATATTAAGAGGGAAACATAAAGTTACATTTACACCACACGTAGATGGTGGAGATTTTGTTGTTGTTGTAAACGCTGCAAAAGTTCAATTAACAGGAAAAAAATTAGATCAAAAATTATATAGATACCACACTGGTTATGTAGGTGGATTAAAAGAAATAACTTACAGAGAAATGATGGAAAAGAAACCAGAAGAAGTAGTAGCACATGCAGTAAGCGGAATGTTACCAAAAAACAAATTAAGAGCTAGAATGATGACTAGATTAAGAGTATTTGCAGGTGCAGAACATACACATGCTGCTCAAAAACCAGAAGTATTAAACTTCTAATTATTAATAGGTGAAAGGAGGAGTTATCATGGAAAAAGTACAATTCTACGGAACAGGAAGAAGAAAAAGCTCTGTAGCTAGAGTTAGATTAGTTGCAGGTGAAGGAAATATAACAGTTAATGGAAGAGACGTAGCTGAATACTTCAACTACGAAACATTAATAAGAGACGTTAAACAACCATTAGTTTTAACTAACAACGAAGCTAAATACGATGTTATAGTAAAAGTTGAAGGTGGAGGATTCACTGGACAAGCTGGAGCTATAAGACACGGTATATCAAGAGCTTTATTAAAAGCTGATGCTGAATTAAGACCAGAATTAAAAAAAGCTGGATTCTTAACAAGAGATGCAAGAATGAAAGAAAGAAAGAAATACGGATTAAAAGCTGCAAGAAGAGCGCCTCAGTTCTCAAAAAGATAGTTTTTATTTCATATTGGAAATTTTTCA
>JALFMW010000117.1 GCA_022782605.1 Clostridium sp.
TAAAAGGTAATTCAAAGTGTCCTTGTTGTGGTTATCTTACAATTCCCAATAAAGGAGATGCTCTAGCTTATATATGTCCAGTATGTATGTGGGAGATTGACTTATTTATTAAAAGTGATTATGAAGCAAGTGATTTAAATAAGGGATTGTCTTTAAAAGAAGCTAGAGAGAATTATCAAAAATTTGGAGCAGTTTTAGAAAATTTAAAAGAGTATTGTAGAGAACCTAGAGAATATGAAAGATATTAATTATCAGATAGTATGCAACTGAAAAATGACTTATTGTCTAGTGTAAAGTATTTTAAATTTAAGAAGAAACAAGTTTTCCCTTAATTATGCTACTATATAAATAGATTGATATATTAAGGGGGAATATATATGAATGAAACATTAAAAACTCTAAAAGAGAGAAGAAGTATAAGAAAATATAAAAAAGAACAAATAAGTGAAGAAGAACTAAAGTTGATTTTAGAAGCTGGAACTTATGCACCAACTGGTATGGGAGCACAATCACCTATCATGGTAGTAGTTCAAGACAGTGAAACAATTAAAGAATTATCTAAAATGAATGCAGAAGTAATGGGTACTACTTCTGATCCTTTTTATGGAGCACCAACTGTAATAGTTGTACTTGCTGATAAAAGTAAAAGATCTACTTATGTGGAGGATGGTTCACTAGTAATGGGAAATCTTATGAATGCTGCACATTCCCTAGGGGTTGACTCTTGTTGGATACATAGAGCAAAAGAAGTCTTTGCAAGTGAAAATGGTCAAGATTTACTTAAGAAGTGGGGTCTTGAAGGAGACTATGTAGGAATAGGACACTGTATACTTGGGTATAGAGACTGTGAGTATCCAGATGCAAAACCTAGAAAGAAAGGTTATATAGTAAGAGTATAGATTTTAATTTTGTAATATAAATTTAATATAAAAATCCACCAATATTAAGTTTGATGTTAGTGGATTTTTATATTTTTGATGAAATATTTGAAGTGAGTTTTAATCTTCAATATATAGTTAAGATGTTATTGTTTTTATAGTAAATATTATCTTGAAAAATTTAGTAAATATTAGTAAAACTTTCTTGTAAATAATATTTGCTGTATTGTATTTAGAGACTTATTAAGAACTACTACTGCCGAGACTTTATTTACATATGAAGATGAATTCTTTGAAGGATTATCTGCCATAACACTTAATAAATATCAAGGTGGTGTATTTTTTACACCACCTTAAAACATTTATTAAAAAGTAACACTTTGAGGAAAACTGAAAAAACAATAAGGATCATATTTTTCTTTTATTTTTCTAATTTTATCTAAGTTATAACCATAATATTCTTTTTCATAATCTTTCAAAGGATAATATGGAAAGTTAATATAATTACCATATGTTAGAGATGACAAATAATCATAATGATTACTTAGCCAATTTGTATTTGATATTAGATAATCGTTGTTTTCGAATTTAGTTTGTAAGGATAAAATATAATGAGCATTTCTATAGTAATATGCTGAATCATTATTTTTAGTTTTTGAAATATTTCCACCAAGTCCATACATATTAAGAGCTGTTAAATAAGAGCCATATGGTCTAGAATCGTTTATTATTGATAATAAATGATTTATTTCATAAGTATCGTAATTCTTATAAACAAATCTTCCCGCAGATTTAAAATATTCATAATCAGGGTAAGAGTATTGTATTTTTTGAAGAGCTTCAAATAAAGGTATATTCTCAATATTTAATATACATCCTTTGATATTTAAAAAATCTTCTAAGTTCTTAGTTGTAGTAATCTCATCATTATATGATAAACCAAGGGCAGATACATAAATGCCATCCTTAAGGTCATTGTAAATTCCACATCTCATATTAATATCATTACTTGCAGTAATAATCCAATTTTGCCATGTATTAAAAAATTCAAATTGTGTATTACGTGAAGCGTGAGGATAGTATAAAGAAAATAAAGATACTTTATCGACTTTAGGTAAAAGTGAAAATGTCATGGAGACAATAACACCGTAGTTTCCGCCACCAGAACCTTTGATAGCCCAAAACAAATCATCATTTACAAATTTATTAGATTTAATCAATCGTCCCTGATAATTTATTATCTCTACTTCGATTAAGCTATCACAACCCAAGCCAAACTTTCTAGATGATAATCCCCATCCACCTCCAGTGATAAAACCACTTACACCTACATTTGGACAAGTTCCTCCAGGAAATGGATAATTATATGATGATAATTCTTTATAAATTTTGCTACTTTTAATTCCACCGCCAACTTTTACATAATTGTTTTCTTCATTAATATCTATATAGTTAATATTGCTTATATCAATTACTAAGGTAGTATTTCCTACAGAAAAGCCTTGATAATTATGGCCACCGGATCTGATTCTAAGAGAAATATCATTTTTTCTAGCCCAAACAATAGCATTACTTACATCATCATAATTATAACAATATACAATTGCTATGGGGAAATTTTGAATAGACCTATTTAGCACCTGTCTAAGTTCATCATAATTTATATTATTTTTAGTTACTACTTTTCCAGATAAATCGCAAAAATCCATTTTCAATATAAGAATACCTCCATAATATAAATTACTTTATTTTATGAAATTTAATAAAGATATGTTACATCTGAAAATAATCTATCAGCTAAAGTTTTATATTGTAAAATTTTAAATTTAAGAAATTATACAAATGATTAATATATTGATAAATTTTTATCAAATACATATGATAAAATTGTTGTAAAAAACTGGTAAATTATACTAATATAATAATAAGGGGATAAGTAATAAGGGGGGAGCAACTATAATGAAAAAACTTAAATTTTTGTATACTGTATTATTAAGTAGTTTAATTATATTGATTGGAAGTAAATCTTTATCATATGCAGAAACTAGTGTTGAACAATTAATAATAATAAATTCAGCCTATAACACATTAAATTTTTATGAAAATGGATCAATAGTTAGGGAATTTAATTGTGCAACGGGAGCATTATATACGCAAACACCTCAAGGGAAGACAACTGTAGCTAATAAAATAAAAAATAGACCATATTATAAATATAAAATACCAGGTGGATCTCCAAATAACCCTTTAGGTAAAAGATGGATTGGTTTATTTGGTGGACAGGTATATGCAATACATGGAACTAATGCACCAAGTTCAATAGGTAGTAATGCCAGCCATGGTTGCATAAGGATGCATAATAGTGATGTAGAATGGTTATATGATCAGATTTCAATAGGAGCTACTGTACTTATAAAAAATGCATATATTAGTGATGATCAGATTGCTGAGGATCATGGTATTTTATTAGGATACAAATGGACGACAAAAGGTAAGAATAAATATTTTAGTAAAAATAATAATGAATATGCTACAGGATGGAATATAATAAATGGCAAAAAATACTATTTTAATAACAAAGGAGTATTGCAAACAGGCTTACAAACAATAGAAGGAAATGTATACTACTTAGGAAAAGATGGTGCAGTACAAACTGGATGGAAAAATATAAATGGAAATAAGTATTACTTTGAAGTAAAAGGTGATAAAAGGGGACAAGCTGTTATAGGACAAGTTAAATTAGATAAAAAAGATTATTACTTCGGAAAAGATGGAGCTATGGTAACATCTAAGAGAGTTAAAGTAGGAGATAATTATTATTATTTTGGAGAAGACGGAGTTAAGGTAACATCTGAGAAAGTAAAAGTAGGAGATAATTATTATTACTTTGGAGAAGATGGAGCTATGGTGACATCTAAAAATATTTCAATAGGAGATGACAATTACTATTTTGGAGAAGATGGAAGTATGGCAAGATTTAAAATGATTAAATTAGGCAATCAGTATTGTTATTTCAAAGCCAGTGGAAAGATGGTAAAACATTTATCACTAAAAATAAGTTTTTTAACAGTTGGATTAATATCAACAATAGTATTTATAATTGCTAAACGTAATAAGTACAGTGAACAAAATAAAGAAGATTTAGCGACAAATATTTAGAAGAATATAAACACCTCAGATTAGTTTTTGAGGTGTTTTATTGTATTATATTTACTATAAAGATAAAAAGAGTTAATAAGCTCAAAATTGAAATATAAGAAGAGATAAACAAAATATGATATAATATTTTAGAAAATAAAAGTAGAAGTATTGGAGAAATTGACGGTGAAGAGGAAAGAATCAGAAGAACAGGTAATGGTGATGAATTGGGCTAAATTACAAATGGGTAAATACCCTGAATTAAGGTTACTATACCATGTACCAAATGGTGGATATAGAAATGAGTTTGAGGCAGTAAATCTAAAAAAACAGGGTGTCAAATCAGGAGTACCAGATTTAACACTACCAGTTGCAAGAGGTGGCTACTTTGGACTTTATATAGAGTTAAAAGCAGACGAAAAAGGTAAAGTTAGCAAAAATCAAGAAGAGTGGATAAAAGCTTTAAGAGATCAAGGATATAGAGCGGGAGTTTGTTATGGAGCAGATCAAGCTATATCTGTAATTAAAAATTACTTATCTTTACCGAAAACAGAAATAGTTGTATAACTAGAAAAACTCAGGTATATCTGAGTTTTTCTAGTTTATAAATAAATTAACTAATCAATGTTTTGATTCCGGCACTAATAGTACCTTCTAACATACCGCCGTGATATGAAATAATTTTATTAATAGATAATCTAGACACTTTTTTTAGAGAATCAAGATAAGTTTCATTGTCAAAATTTAATCCTTTATTTGTAAGTTGTAGCAAATTGCATTCTATATTTAGTAAATTTCCTGCAATTAAAAGTTCTTCATCTAATGCATATAAACTTATATGAGTTGGAGTATGACCTGGTGTTGAAATTACTTTAATATTTTCAAAGTTTGGAATTATATCCTTATCTTTTAATTTTATATCAACTGAAAATTTATCATCACTCCAATGAGCCATAACTTTTACATCAGGAACATTTTTTATAATTTCTTTTGCACAACCCAAGTTGTCAAAGCCTTTGTGAGTTAAAAGTATATGACTTAAATAATTGATGTCAAGTCCTTCTTTATAAAAAGCAGTTCTGATAGCATTAAATTCTCCTGGATATGCACAGTCAACCAAAAGCGTTTTTCCTTTGTTAAAAATTATAACAGGATAAGTAAATTCATCAGGATTCAATGATGAAGGAATTTTTAGCATATATATATTGTCATTTACTTTCATTTGGCCTCCTATTTTTATCAGTCATATTTATATTATCGTTCATGTAGCTTTTATTATGTTGCTAAAAAAATAGCAGAAAAGTAGATAATTTTAAAAGATAGTAATAAAATAAAAATTATAAATATAAAAACAATGAAAATATTGACAATTTATGGAAATAAAATTATGATGTAAATATAAAAATTAAATAATTAAAACTGAAGAAAATTCTATTGAAATAGAAAATAAGACTCTATTACCATGAAGGTGAGAAAACTAGATGGTAATGGAGTTTTTTATTAAAAAAATGTATATGATAAATGAAAATCTTAAATGAAAAAAGTTATGATAGAAAAATAATACTTTGGGGGTGGTATTTATCAAAAAATATATTGTAAGAAGACTTCTTCAACTAATACCTATATTAATTGGAATTACACTATTATCCTTTGCCCTTATGCAAAGTTCAAAAACAGATGCTGTGGATTTAATATATAAAGATGCAGGAAATGTAGCATCGGAAGAAGTAAAAGAACAAATTAGACAAGAACTTGGATTAGATAAACCATTTATAGTTCAATATACAACTTGGCTAGGCAATGTACTTAAAGGTGATATGGGAATGTCATATGTTATGAAAAAGCCGGTGTTCAGTGAGTTTATGAAGAGATTACCAAACACTATGGCTCTTACAATAACTTCTATTGTAGTAACATTTGTTGTATCAGTTCCACTAGGTATATTGTCTGCAGTTAAACAAAATAAGCCTGCAGACTATGTAATAAGATTTTTAAGTTTTACTGGAAACTCACTTCCAGGATTTTTCCTATCTCTAATATTAATTTATGTATTTTCTTTGAAATTAAATTTACTTCCAGTTATGGGGAACAACGGATTTAAAAGTATAATATTGCCAACTTTAACTTTGGCAATTTCCATGTCAGCAAAATATACGAGACAAATTAGAGCTACTGTACTGGAAGAATTAAACAAGGACTATGTTTTAGGTTTAAGATCAAGAGGAGTAAAAGAAAAACGTATATTATATGTAAATATTTTAAAGGTTGCACTATTAACTGTTGTAACTTTACTAGGATTATCAATAGGTTCTCTACTTGGAGGAACTGCTATTGTAGAATCCATATTTATGTGGGATGGAGTTGGAAAACTTGCCGTAGACTCTATCAGAATGATGGACTATCCAATGATACAAGCATATGTAATATGGATGGCAGTAATTTTTGTAGTAATAAATTTAATAACAGATATACTATACAATTACTTGGATCCAAGAATTAGAATAGGTAAGGATATATGGTGATATCATGGAAAAATCAATAGTTAGACAAAATTTAAAAACTAGGAATTATTTTAAAGATACTTTAGACAAGTTAAAAAGTCTAAATAAGACAAAAATAAAATTAAATATTTTATTATTTATAGTAGGAATTTTATTTTTAATTGCTTTATTAGGAGAACATATAGTACCAAATGATCCTTATGTACAGGATTTATCAAATGCGTTGAGTCCTCCTAGTAAGGAGTTTATATTTGGTACAGATAGATATGGAAGATGTATGCTTTCTA
>JALFMW010000269.1 GCA_022782605.1 Clostridium sp.
GAGAACGTAAAATAATTTGTGCTTATGATGAAATAAATACTCCTTACTGGCGTTTTTATAATTGCCATAAAGGAGTATTTTAATTTATTGCACAATAGGTTATTATAATAATAAATAGCAAAATTAGTAAGGCGAACATTAATGCCAGTAATAAGTAGATTTGACTAAAAAAGCCAAGAAACTTGTTCAAGAATGGGCAGATGAAAATAAAGAAGAGTTAAAATGTATGTGGGAAACTAAAAACTTCAATATATTAAGAGGATTAGAATAAAAGGGGGTAAAAGTATGTATCCTAAAATTATATCTATATCACCTAATGATGATTATACATTGTTAGTAACATTTTCGGATAAAAAAACAAAGCTATACGATATGAATCCATTATTACAAAAGAGTCCTTTTGACCAATTAAAAGATAAAAATTTATTCTTTTCAGTTCAAGTGGATGTAGGAGGATATGGTATAAGTTGGAATGACTTTATAGACTTAAGTGAATATGAATTATATGTCAACTCTAAAGAAGTTGCTACAATATAGACAAATGGAAAAACAGTACTTTGTGATGAGTACTGTTTTTTCTATTTATTTTATTGTTTATATAAATATTTCTTTTACTAATTTACATATTTAATTTAAATTTTATTAATTGTTTTATTTTTATGCTGGAAGAAATTTGAAATTTTTTATAGAATAATAAATATCAGAAAGACAATATGTTATTTGTTGGGAATTTTCTGAATATTATAATTAAAAAAAGGGGGTTACAGAATGGAAAACAAAACTTACAACGTGGATAATCAAAAAGCTTTTAAACCTTTTGTACCAGCAAACAAAATAGTTCCAGAATTTACTGTTACATCAGTAATCTTAGGTGCAATTATAGCTATTATATTTGGAGCTGCAAATGCTTATTTAGGTTTAAGAGTTGGTATGACTGTGTCTGCATCTATACCTGCAGCAGTTATATCAATGGGTATCTTAAGAATGATATTAAAAGGAGAATCTATACTAGAAAATAATATAGTTCAAACTATAGGTTCTGCTGGTGAATCATTAGCTGCTGGTGCTATATTTACATTACCAGCTATGTTTATATGGATGAAAGAATGGGGAATAGGAAGTCCTAGTTTAATAGAAATCGCACTTATAGCTTTATGTGGTGGATTACTTGGAGTATTCTTCATGATACCTTTAAGAAAAGCGCTTATAGTTAAAGAACATGGTGTTTTACCTTATCCAGAAGGAACAGCTTGTGCTGAAGTTTTACTTGCTGGTGAAGAAGGTGGTTCTAAAGCATCTGTAGTTTTCGCAGGACTTGGTATATCTGCTGTTTACAAATTTATAGCAGATGGATTAAAAGTATTCCCAAGTGAAATAGAATGGGCTATACCAGGATACACTAACTGTGCTATAGGTATAGATGTTCTACCTGCTTTAGTAGGTGTTGGATATATATGCGGTTATAAAATATCTGGATATATGTTCTCTGGAGCACTAGTTGGATGGTTTGTACTTATACCAATGATATCTTTATTTGGTGGAGATGTAGTACTTTATCCTGCAACAGATCCAATAAGCTCTTTAGATTACTGGGGAATATGGGATAGTTATATAAGATACATAGGAGCTGGAGCAGTTGCCTTTGGTGGTATATTAAGTTTAATAAAATCTCTTCCTCTTATAGTAGATACTTTTAGAAAAGCTATGAAAGACTACTCTATAAAAGGTGAAAGTAGTACTTTAAGAACTGATAATGATATGTCTATGAAAGTAGTTTTACTTGGATCTTTAGCAGTTATAATATCTATATGGTTAATACCTACTATTCCAGTTAATTTACTTGGTGCAGTGCTTATAGCAGTATTTGGTTTCTTCTTTGCAACAGTTTCTTCAAGACTTGTTGGACTTGTTGGAAGTAGTAATAACCCAGTATCAGGTATGGCAATAGCAACTTTACTTATATCTACTTTAGCACTAAAAGCTTCAGGTTTAGTTGGAAGAGAAGGAATGTTAGGTTCTATAGCAATAGGTTCTATAATATGTATAATAGCTGCTATAGCTGGTGATGCTTCTCAAGATTTAAAAACTGGTTATATAGTTGGTGCTACTCCTAAAAAACAACAAATGGGAGAATTAGTTGGTGTTTTAATATCTGCTATAACAATAGGTGCAGTTCTTTATTTATTAGATACTGCATGGGGATTCGGTTCAAAAGACATACCTGCTCCACAAGCCACTCTTATGAAACTTGTTGTTGAAGGTGTTATGGATGGAAATCTTCCTTGGCCATTAATATTTGCTGGTGCTAGTATAGGATTAGCTGTAGAAGTTCTTGGTATTCCAATACTTCCATTTGCAGTTGGTTTATACCTTCCAATACACTTAAGTGCTGGAATAATGGTTGGTGGTTTAGTAAGACTATTTACAGAAAAAAGAAAAAAATCTAGTGAAGCTGAGAAAAAAGCTCAAGTTGATAGAGGTATCTTATATACTTCTGGTTTAATAGCAGGAGAAGGTTTAGTAGGTGTACTACTTGCTATATTTGCTCTAATAAACGTTGGTGGTAACAGTTTAGCTGATATTATCAACCTTTCTGAAAAAATAAACTTTGGACAAATAGGAGCCCTTGCATTCTTTGCTGTTCTAGTTTATACACTGCTTAGATACACTATTTTCTATAAAGAAAAAGAAAATACTAATGCTTAGATAAAAATCCAAAGTACTCTGTTTTTAATAGAGTACTTTGCTTGTATTTAATTAATAAAAAACCTGGAGGAAAATATGAAAAAAAACACAAAAAATTATTTGGATTTCGTACCTGTAAAAAATCCTGACATCTCTTGGTCAAAAGATGCTTCAGGTATGATAGTATTGCAAGTAACTAGAAAGGGATTCTTTGATAAGATTGCACAAAGATTCTTCAAAGTCCCATCTACAAGCAATATAAAGTTAGATAAACACGGTAGTTTTATTTGGGATTGTATAGACGATGAAAAATCAGTATACGAAATATCTGAGGAAGTAAAATCTCATTTTGGTAAAAGTGCCAATCCACTATATGACAGACTTGTTGCCTTTATTAATATACTAGACGATAATAAATTCATTACCCTAAAGAAAGTAGGTGCTTAAATGAAATATATTATCTACATCCTTATGTTTGCAGCTGCTACAGTTATAGTTTTTTCATGGGGGATAATTAAAGAGCAAAATAAATCTAGAGATTTAATGAATCAACTTTACAAAAAAGCCGAAAATAATGTAGTAAAAGCCTTTAAACGAAAAGATGTTTTAAGTAGAAAAGATATTGAAAATGAAGTCAAAAACGTCAAGGCTTCTTTATTTTATAGTAGAGATAAAATGGTGGTTCAAAATCCTAGGAGTTTTACAAAATCCCTTATAAACACTATGATTAATAATAATGTAATTGAAAAAACAACAGATGGATATATATTAAAGTTATAAAAAAGAGATTGCCTGCATTATCTCTCTACCTGCAACACCATTTGTAAAGGTACAGATGCTTTTGCTGATTGCACAGTTGCTTTAGGTAAATATGCTATTACACAAAATAGCTCCTAAAAACTTTGTGGCTAAAAATGCTACAGTAAAGCCTTCTAAAGTGGCAGGAACTGCACTAAGCAACACAGCAGGTCTACCTATTTGCTTTATTTGAGATAAACTTATACCAAGCCCACCTATATACCTATTAGTGAAGGTAATTTAAATTTTTCAGCTATTAGCCCACTATAATTGGCTAAAATCCCAATAATCAATAAACTTAGAATAATAATCATATTTGTATCTCCTTTATCTTTACAAAAAAATAGACTCCTACCCTTGTGCTTAAGAGTAGGAGTCATTAGCTAAAATTAACTATGTACAACTTGCAATAAAATAAAGGGAGATAAATATGAGTAAGTATTTATTTACACCATTGGATATAGCATTATTTTTTGATTATGCAAATTTTACATTATCAGATGAAAACTATATAGAGGCATATTTTAGATTAGTTAAACTAAAGTTATATTACATAGAAGGTTGTGATTATATTAGATTAAAATTTAAAACTTTATTAAAAAGTTGTGGATATAAAAGAAGAACTGAGAAGCTAGTTTTAAGGATAAATAGAAGTTTAGAGAAGCTAAAGCTTGAATGTAGTTTGAAGTGTAGGAAAAAGTGTAATATTAGAAAAATTGATTTAGATGATATGATTATTATAAGGCTAAAAGAGAACAGTTAAAAAAAGAATTTAGAACAAATCAGCTATATTTAATAAAAAATAAAGCTTTAGGAGGGGGGATAAGTAATGTCTAAATACAGGGCAAAAGGCAACTTAACGAACTCTAAAAAATAAAATAATAAAATTAAAAAAGAGGAAATGGTATAGAATGGGGATTTTTAAGGTAGAAATAGTAAAAAATAACAATAACATAAATTCATTGGAAGATTGGTCTAAATTTGCTGCACCAACTAAAGAGGATCATTGGAAAGATGGAAGAAGTGCCAAGGAATTAGCAAAGTATATTTTAAGTGACAATGGATATTTACCACAAGAGATTGAAGACATTTTATTACAAATAGGATGTAGTCAAGATAAGATATTTAAAGGAGAGCCGGAGAAAATAACTTCTTTAGAAGTAGGTAGAGGTACTGGGCGTCATCATGATTTGCTACTGGAACAAGAAAAAGAAATAGTAGTTGGTATAGAAGCTAAAGCAGATGAAACTTTTGGGAAAAACATTTCAGAAGAGTTAGTAACTGAAGATATAAGTCGGAATAAAGTTAATAGAATAAATACACTGTATAAAAACCTCTATGGATGTGATATAGCAGGTGGAACAGATATTAGATATCAGCTATTAACAGGAGTGAGCGGTACTTTGCTAGAAGCTAAGGCAAAGAATATACAGAAGGCTTTATTTCTTATAATCACATTTAAGAAAGAAGGAAGTTATAATAAAGAAAAATTAGAATCTAATATAAAAGATATGGATATATTTATAAATAGTTTAGCTAAAAACAAAGCTAACAATGCTTATAAATTTAAAGCATACAAAGATATTGAGTTATATATAGAATATATTGAGATTGATGTGAAATAATTGATTCACTTTAATTAATGGTACTATTTAAGCCTAGTTGCATAATAACTAGGCTTAAACTTATATAAGCTATATACTCACTTATCTTAAATTCTTATAATCTAAAAATCCAGCCATCCTCACCATATTCACAAACAAACTCTACTAATTATAAAATACACTCATAAAATTTAAAAAATTATACTTTTATGACAATTAATGCCATATACAACCTATTTTTAAAATACCAATTATGTTAAAATTGAAATATAGAAGAAGATGTAATTTATAGGGGGCAAATATATGATATTAAAGGGAAATATAATTTTCACATCAACACCAGAAAAATTTGACACTTATCCCAACAGCTATATATTAGTAATAGATGGCAAGGTAAAAAGTATTACAAAAGAAATTCCCAAGGGATATACAGAGGAAGATGTAAAAGACTTTGGGGATGCTCTTATCATACCAGGGTTTGTAGATGTTCATGTTCATGGACCTCAATTTTATAATTCAGGTATTGGATATAGCAAAGAGCTTATTCCTTGGCTTAATGAATATACATTTCCACTGGAGAGTAAATTTAAAGATATAGATTTTGCTAAAAAAGCTTA
>JALFMW010000152.1 GCA_022782605.1 Clostridium sp.
AATTAACGCCAATTTTAATTAAAATAAATACCAATATTGGTTGTAGCAGAATATTTAAAGAAATATAATTAAAGTAAGTACATAATAAAATTTTGACATAATAAAATTTTATTAATTAAAATAGGGGGACTTATAAATGAATAATGATTCATTGAAAAAAATGGGCTTTGCAACAAAGGCAATTCATGCAGGTAATACAGAAAACACACCTGGGACACTGGCAACTCCAATCTATCAAACATCTACATTTTACTTTGATTCTGCTGAGCAAGGGGGAAGAAGATTTGCAGGAGAAGAAGGGGGATATATCTATTCTAGGCTAGGAAACCCAACAACAAAAGTTTTAGAAGATAAAATAGCAATGCTTGAAGGTGGAGAAGCAGCTGCAGCCATGTCTTCAGGTATGGGAGCAATATCTGCAGCACTTTGGACTTTGCTTAAGGCTGGAGATCATGTTATTGCCTCAAAAACTTTATATGGCTGTACTTTTGCATTATTAAATCATGGACTAACTAGATATGGTGTGGAAGTTGATTTTGTTGATGTAACTGATGTGGAAAATGTAAGAAAAGCAATGAAGAAAAATACAAAAGTAGTTTATATAGAAACTCCAGCAAATCCAACAATGCTAATAACTGATATAGAAGCAGTAAGCAAGATTGCACATGAAGTTGAAGGATGTAAAGTTGTAGTGGATAATACTTTCTGCTCACCATATTTACAAAGACCTTTGGAATTTGGTGCTGATATAGTAGTACATTCTGCTACTAAATATATAAATGGGCATGGAGATGTAATAGCAGGTATAGTTGTAGGAAAAGAAGATTATATAAATGAAGTTAAAATGTTTGGTATCAAAGATATGACAGGATGTGTATTAAGTCCGAATGATGCATTTCTAATGATAAGGGGTATGAAAACACTTCAAATAAGAATGGATAAACACTGTGCAAATGCTATGGCAGTTGCAAAATTCCTAGAATCTCATCCAGTAGTTGAAAAAGTTTATTATCCAGGGCTTGAAAGTTTTGAAGGTCATGAATTGGCTAAAAAACAAATGAGTCAATTTGGTGGAATAATGGCATTTGAAGTAAAAGGTGGAGTAGAAGCAGGTATAAAATTAATGAATAGCTTGAAACTTTGTATACTTGCAGTAAGTTTAGGAGATGCAGAAACACTAGTTGAACATGCAGCTAGTATGACTCACTCACCATATTCTAAGGAAGAAAGAGAAGCAGCAGGAATTAGCGACGGACTAGTTAGAATTTCTGTTGGTTTGGAAGATGTGGAAGATATTATAGCTGATTTAAAACAAGGATTAGATCAATTATTATAAATTTACTTTGAAGCAGTAGCTCATGGTAAAAAAGTTGCTTAGTCAATAGATAAATTTTGTAGGTCAGAAAAGTAACAAATGAATAAGAAAGTTGTTACAAACTAGAAAAAAATTAAAAAAATTTTTTTGAAAAAAGAAAACTATGGATGTGTTGAAATTACAGAGTTTCAACTTGCTTGTCAAATAAAAATAACCCCTAAAATGTTACTCGTTTGTAACTTTTTAACAAAAAACACTTTCAAAAGTTACAAAAATGTAATATTATATTAATATAAGGTTACAAAGTAAAGATAAATAAAGACAGAAATAAGACTCAATTTGATATAAACCTGAAATTAATATAGGGGGGAAAATATGTTTAATAAATTTTTAAAAGCAACATCTTTGATATGTTCAATGGTAATTATGATTGGTGTAGCAAAACCAGTTGAAGTAGATGCAGCGTCAACTTATGTGAAAGCAACAGCAACTGCACACGTAAGAAAAGGAGCATCAACTAAATATAAATCTATAGGAAAATTAAAAAAAGGACAAAAAGTAAAAGTACTAGCTTCAACAAGCAAATGGTACAAAATTCAATATACAAATAAGAAAACAGGATGGTCTCACAAGAGCAATCTAAAAAAAGTAACAACTAGTAGTTCATCATCTTCAGTTAAGAAAACTTTAAAAGTTAAAGCATATGCTTATACTGGTGGTGGATACACAGCAACAGGAACTAAAGCAAGATATGGAACATTAGCAGTAGATCCTAAAGTAATTCCTTATGGAACAAAAGTATATATTAAAGAGCTAGATAAAGTCTTTACTGCAGAAGATTGTGGTGGAGGTATAAAAGGAAATAAAATAGATATATATATGAACTCTGAATCTGCTTGTAACAAGTGGGGAGTTAAAACAATTACAATACAAATATTAAAATAAAAATAAAGAGTAAGGTTTAAGGCCTTACTCTTTTTAAGTTATCTCAGTAGATTAACTAACTTACTAAATTAACATATAAATAAATTTAACTAAAATTGTATATTTGAGAGAAATTGTATAAAATATAATAATATAATTGATTAAAGAAAGAAGGTAAAAGTTTGTCTACGGATAAGAATATTTTAAAAGAAATAAATAATGCCTTACAGTGGCATTGTGAATCAAATTTTACAAAGGATTATCATAAAACTGTAAAGGCACTAGTTAATAAATTAAAGAAGAATAAAGAGTTTTCTATGGATAGTGGAAAGTATCTAGGTTGGGTAGCAGGAATACTATATGTAGTAGGAGAAGATAGTGGACTTTTCGAACCTAACAATACAATGAATGATAAGTTGTATTATTCAAAAACTGAACTAGCAGAAGGGGTAGGAGTGAGTATAACTACTATGAAAGCTAGAGCAACTAATATTAGGGAAGCTTTGCCTGAGGGAAGTAAATTTGAAGCAGATATTACATATATATATGATGACGGATTTGAAGAAAGTTTCGGAAAAATTATGGATAGTGTAGATTTTCCTGATATAGAAAAATACAGAATTTATACAGAAAAAGCTATGAGATCTCAAACTTATGAAGATACGGTAAAATATTTGGAAAAAGCAATAGAAGAAGCTAAAAAGAAAATAAATCCAGCAGATTTTAATGAATTAGATGGAACATTATGGTTAGAACGTGATGCTAGACCTTATTTACAGTTGAAGAGTGATTTAGCTTATGTACATTTTGTAGAGCAACAGTACTATAAAGCAATCAAAGAATATAAGGAAATATTGAAGCTTAACAAATTAGATAATCAAGGAGTAAGATTTAATTTAGCCAATATACTTCTTATAGCTAGAAGATTTGATGAATTTGAAGAATTAACAAAAGAATTTGATGAAGATAGAAGTACTTTTATGATGTATGCGAGAGCTTTATATTACTTTATGAATAAAGACGAAGTAAATGCAAAAAGATTTATAAAAATGGCATTTGAAGCTAACATTTATGTACCGAGATATTTGTTAGATATGGAAATGATTGAGTTTCCTATACCAGATCAATATAACTTAGGAGATAAAGTAGAGGCAATGCATTATTATGAACTTGCCAGTGAGACATGGCTATATGCTGAAGGTGCTTTATATTGGCTTGTTGATGAGTTCTTTGAATATGTTAAAAAGAACGATATAGAAGTTGATTACGATAAAGAAGAAGTATTAAATGAGGTTGATGCAATTTATCAAATGATAAATAATAATAAATAACAAGAAGAGCCATCTAATTATTAAGATGGCTCTATACTTTATATATAAAATAAGAAGTTTGGGGGGACATCATGAAAAAAATCTCAATAATATCCATGAGTGAAGATACTGGACTTAGTATAAAGCAACAGTTGGAAGCGATATTTAAAAAAGAATTTTATATAGAGTGTTTAAATTTACTTAATTATCAAGAAAAATACTTGGAGTGCGATTTAGTGATTTTCTCAGGTGAAGAAGTGAAGAATGCTTGTAAAAATATAATAAATGATGATTTAAAATATATAGTATCAAAAAGGGTAATAAAACATGATTATATTGATGAAATACTAAATATACCTAGAGGTACAGAAGTACTTTTAGTAAATGATTCAGAGAGTAGCTGTGAAGAAGTAGTTAAGCAGCTAAAGAGCCAAGGGCTTAACCATATAGTTTATCATCCCTATTATCCAGGAATTAAGTCATATAAAAGTTTGGATATAGCCATAACGCCAGGAGAATATCATTTAGTACCATATGAAATTTCAAATATCATAGATATAAAATCCAGACAACTGGATGTATCTACAATGATTGAGATATTAATAAAACTAAATTGTATGGATAAATACGGAAGTATAATATCTTCTTATTTTTATAGAGATATAGTAAATGTATCTACAAAATATATAAAAAAATCTCAGGAATCAACTAGATTAAAAGACTTATTAACAAATTTACTGGACAATCAAAAAAATGGCATTATTTATACTAATATAAAAAATAAAGTTATAGTTTTAAATGAGGAAGCAGTAAGATTGCTGAACATAAATAAAAATGATATATTATCAAAAAATATTTACGAAGTTTTTCCAGATTTAAAAGAAGATATTATTAATATAGATGATAAAAAAATATTAGTTTCAAAAGAAGAAATAAGAGATAATAATACTCTGACAGGAAATATGATTATTCTTAATGAAGTTAAACATATACATAAAATTGATGAAGAGCTTAGAAGAAAAGAAAGAATAAGAGAAAATCAGGCAAAATATACTTTTGATGATATGGTTGGAAATTGTAACTCTTTAGTTAAAAATATAAAGCTAGCTAAAAAAGTAGCGAAAACAAACTCTACTGTATTGATTCAAGGAGAAACTGGTACAGGAAAAGAAGTACTAGCACAAGCTATACACAATGAATCAGAAAGAAGAGATTATCCATTTGTTGCTATAAACTTTGCAGCTATACCAGAAAATTTAATAGAAAGTGAACTATTTGGATATGAGGATGGAGCATTTACAGGAGCTAGAAAAGGTGGTAAAGAAGGTTTATTTAAGAAAGCCCACAAGGGAACTATATTCCTTGATGAAATAGGAGATGCATCTTTATACTTACAATCTAGATTGCTAAGAGTGCTTCAAGAAAGAGAGATAACACCAGTTGGTAGTACAGAAACTATTCCCATAGATATTAGAGTAATAGCAGCAACTAAT
>JALFMW010000176.1 GCA_022782605.1 Clostridium sp.
GGGAACTATATAAGAAAACTGATAAAGAGGCTTATAACATAGTTCTCAATCAGTATTACAAATTATTGAAAGCAGGAAAATTTACAATGTTACAAATCATTGATAAAGAAATATCACAGCCATGAAACTATCCGAAATTAAGCCAATATTTCAGATAGAGATAAGTGAAAATACATCATCTGGTTTTATAAGTATAATCAAGGAGACTCATTAAAAACATTAAATGAACTATGCGCAGAATAAATGAAATCATCTATGCGGGTGCTTTTATAAGACAAGAGGATAAGGCTAATCTATTTGGCCTTATTCCTCTTAATTTCAAGAGAGATAAAGATGTGCAATATCCCCATGTTACTTCTTTCTTTCATACTAATATTCCACTTGATGCAATTCAGTGGATATTAAATCATGATGGAGAAGATGTAACTATTCAAGTGGATGGTATATCTATTTCTAATGAAGTTTGTGCTCTTAGAGTACAATCTGTAAAAGCATCTGATGGCACAATAATGCCGTCAACTAATCGTCAGCAACATATTACTCTTTCTACAATATCTGAATGTCAACCAGTTGATGCCAATAAAATTACTTCTTGGAGAACTATTGATACCTTAAATTTAAAAGGTTATGTCAGAATTATTTATAAAAAGAGTGTATCTGTGTGATTCTATCTGGAGATATTAATAAAGACAAATTATCTTTTTAAGTAAAACAATTAAATACATCAAAAAATGGCAAAGAAACCGAGTTTTGAAGTCAATCACGATGATAAGCTCATCGCAGTTATCCATGTGGATAAGTTAGATCAGATATGTGACATCAAGCCACATACTGAGTTCACCAACTCTCTTCTTAACACCTATCGTGGACGTCCAATTAAATTGGCTTTCGCTGAGATAGAGGAGAAAATAATCGACGACTATGAAGCTGCCAAACAAGCTGCTAAAGAAGAAGCTGATAAAGAATCCGTTTAACATTCCTATAATGGATGCTGACAAGGCTCAATCCTTTGCAAGAGGTAAAGAGCCTATGTCAGTAGATTCCTTTATAAAGAATCTTAATAGAGAAATTTACTATTCAGCAAAGAGTCACGATAATCAGTTAACTATTACCAACATACCAGATGAAATGGTTCCTCATTTGGATGAAATATCTACATATCTTATAGATAAAAATTTTCAAGTTGGTATAATCACGGAACCTTATCCTGTAATACTAATAAAATGGGAAAGAAAATAGAACTCAATTATGAGAATATTTCTATTGCTCTTAACTTCCAGTTTGAGAAAGGCAAGGGTTATAATAGAAATGAGGTTCTCGAAAAAATAGCTCTTTGTATTCCTATAAAGAGTTATTCTATTGCCATTCTCTCAGAAATGGTGAATGATGGAACGCTAAAGACCACACGTAATGCAGATGGTACTCATCTCTACACTGTTCAGAATTTTCCTATCTATAAAGGAAAACCTGAGTTATGGATAAAACATATTCGTACTCAGTCAACTACTCGTCATAAGCCTCAGAAAACTCTTAATGGTAAAGATGTAGTGAATTATCTTGCATCTCTTTCTCTTGATGACTTCATCAAACTTATCGGTCCAGAGTGCAAAAAGAGAACTTGTAAACTCTATGTTCCATCCGGTTTCGATCGGGATGCTATTAATAAGCTTCCCGAAGACATAAGACTCAAAATATTTAAATTAAAGGAATTTTAACTTTTCTTAACATTCAAAGGATTTATATTGAAAGTAAGATAGTATAATTTTGACATACTTCTGATTTATAAAGATAGAGTAAGTCTATATTGCTTATTTTTAATGTAAATCCTTTATAAAATGGGGTCGTATGGCATTGATTGCTATGGAAGTAAATATTTTCTACTAAGACAGTTGGAAAGACAACAAAAAGAATAAATGCTAGAGTTATTTCAATGACTCCTCGTACTATTGCAGCAGCTGCATAATGTGCGACTGGTTATTAGTGACCAAGGAACATAATACTAATAGTTACTAATTTTAAATTAGTGTAGGTATGAATCTTTATCTATAAATACCGAAAATGAACAAGATAAATAGTTAATACAAGAGTGTTCTCTCTTTAAAAAGAAATATGGTAGTAATAAGAAATATGAGTTAAGTAGTAAGACACGGGTTCGAATCCCGTCGGCTCCACAAAAAGATTGATTAAACAATTTTTCATTTTTTGAGTGGGATATTTTTGTTGTGAAACGAGTATTCCTTTTTATAAAATGGCCGTGAGGACGATTTTGGTCGAGTCGCTGCCCTTTCAAGGCAGTTCCGTAAGGTAAGTGGGTTCAAATCCCACCGCGGCTACTTTTAATTTCGGGATGGAGTCAGTAAGTTTATGGACACTTGTTTTGGGAACAAGTATGAAGCAGGAGCGTTACCTGTCATCCCGACAAAACAATACAAGGAAACTTTCAGCAAATTGGTCTCTTAGCTCAGTAGGTTAGAGCAGCTGACTCATAATCAGAAGGTCGTAGGTTCAAGCCCTACAGAGACCACTAGAATAAGGCTTCATGGTGGAATTGGTAGACACGAGGGACTTTGAAAAATATTTTTACAAAAATTTAAATTTAATTTTGAGGTAGACATTTAATGTTTGCTATATTTATTTGTATTAAAAATTTAAAAATATGAGTAAAAGAAAATGGACTGATGAATAGTTAATTCAAGCAGTTAAAGAAAATTATTCAATAGCAGGAGTTATTAAATCTTTGGGTTTAAAGCCTGCTGGAGGAAATTATGCAACTATTAATGCAAAGATCAAAGAATTAAATTTAGATGTATTTCATTTTACAGGACAGCTTTGGAGTAAGGGAAAAACATATAAAGAGTTAGGTAAAACTGCCCATAAAATTCCCTTATCTGAAATTCTTGTAAAAGGAAAAAATTATTAGTCATATAAACTTTAGAAACGATTAGTTTCTGAAGGAATTAAAGAACATAAGTGTGAATGTTGTGGACTAACAGAATGGTTGGGATAGCCTATAAAATTAGAACTTCATCATATTAATGGAGATCATTCTGATAATAGGTTAGAAAACTTACAATTATTATGTCCAAATTGTCATGCTTATACTGATAATTATAGAGGTAAAAATATAAAGAGTGCTCAGAAGGAAACTTCTGAAGTAGAAGCAGGCTAAAACGGCGAAACTCCCTTAGGGACAACGCCGTGCTAAATTAATGTATTTATAAATGTGTAGAGACTATATACCTGCAACCTAAGTCTTTAAATAGATATGGTTAAGACATAGTCCAGACAGCAACAACATTTGTAGGTTGGTTATAGTAATATAATGCTGTAAGAAAATCCCTTGGCCAGTAATGGCTGTGCGAGTTCGAGTCTCGCTGGAGCTACAAAAATAATTAAGTATTAAACTTTAAACATTATGACACACGAAGAATTTAAACAGAAGTTTAACAGGACTACTGCAGAGTATGCCCTTGGTGCTATGGCAGGTGAAGATTCAATCATGATGATTGCTCTTCACAAAGAGAACAAAGATGACGATGGTGTTTCCTGCAATGCATGTACTATCGGAGATCCTGTTGAGATTTCTCATGCTCTCTACACTATTATGCAAGACAACCCAAAGATGAAGGCCATCATTATGGGAGCGGCAATACTTGACACTACTGAGTCTATAATGTAAAATTTTATCTGCCAATGTTAAAGAAAAGTTCAATTTTTGAAAAGGCAGAAGAAGGACAAGGAGTCACTACCACTTTAAGTGGTAATGGCTCTTTAAAATATACTTCTTCAGGTAATGCCTTTGTTGATGATTTTGCTTCATTAAGCAAATATCTAGAACCTCGCTCTATAGATGCAGTATTTGCAACTATGGAAAAGCTATGGAATAAAGATGCACTAACTGCTCTTAAAGAAGAAGGTTATGTTAGAGGTATTACTCGTCAACCTATCTTTAGAGGAGAAAAGTTATCAACTCTTCGTGCACAAGGATTAAAGTCAGAAGCAATTCTTAGACTTTATTGGGTTGCTCTTAATCATCCTAATATTTATAAGAAGAATCTTCCTGTATTTGTTGCAGAAGGCTCTTGGAAGGATTTATTCTCTATCTTAGAGTGTTTCCTTACTTATAATGAAGGAATTAAAGGAACTCAGCATCCTTCTTGGAAGTCTACTATAAACTTCATTTTAAGTGGACTTAAAGATCCTTCTCAAAGAGACCTTATTAAGAAGTATCTTCCTACTATTCGTAGCATTAAAGGTCTCTCTATGCATCGTCAATGCTCTTCATTTATAGGTAGAGCCTTTGCTATTAAGTTATATCCAGATATGGCTAAATCTTCTGCTTATAAAGCCTATCGCAAACTTAAAGCATCAGGTACTGCCCATGAATGGGAACAATTAATCTCTCGTAGAGAGTTTAGTAAAATTCCATCTATCTTTAATAAGATAGCAGGAAGGGCACTCTCTGCTTTAGTAAAGAAGAATGATAAAGGAACCTCTTTCTTAGAAAGACATAATTTAGTAGAAGCGTATGATGCTTGGGTTAAGAGTAAACCTATTCTTAACTTTACTGGTTATGCCTATGAACTAATGAAGTATGTTCCTATTGCAGAAGATAACGAATGGCACCCTAAGGCAGTAATGCCTAAAGAGGAGTATATCATTAATACATTCAATAAACAGTTTAACCAAATAGTTACTACTGCTAAGAATGGAATGAATACTGATTCCTCTTTCATTTGCGCTATTGATGTATCTTTAAGTATGACAAGTAAAACTAATGGTACTAACTTTAGTGCTTATCAAGTTGCTTTATCTATGGCTCTTTACTTTAGCGAATTGCTTACTGGTCAATTCCATAACCAGTTTATCCAGTTCTCTACTAAAGCCAAGTTATCTTCTTTTAAAGGGGAAACTCCTATAGAGAAGTTAACTAACTTTACTCCTGATGATATGGGTTCAACAAACTTCTTAGCTGTTGCTGAAATCTTTGCTAATCTTAAAAAGATTGGCATAGATGAAGATTTACTTCCTAAAGGAGTGATCTGTATTAGCGATGGCGAATTTAATAGAAGTGGAAATGATACCAACTTTCATCAGTTTATGCGTATTCTCAGAAATGCTGGGTTCTCGGATGGATTTATTAGTAACTTTAAGATTGTCCTTTGGGATATTCCTAATAAGTACTACGGTGAATCTAAACCTAAATTCGAATCTCTTGCTAAAGAAGGAAATTTCTTCTATATGTCAGGATTCGATGGTTCTGGAATAGCTTTCTTAACTGGAACTAAGTATCAAGAGAGAATTCCTCGTACTGCTGAGGAATTATTTGAAGATGCAATGAATCAAGAGCTTCTTAATAAGTTATCTTTATAAATTAATAAATTTTAACTTATAATAGTTGAAAAATTAATTTATATAAGATATACTTGCAATACTACCATTAAGGAACGGTTCTGCAAATTATGTAATTAATAAAATAAAGTATATAATATAACAAAACCGTTCCGAATATCGCGGGATAGACTGGAGGTGGTTCCAGCATGGCCTCATAAGCCATTGACACGAGTTCGAGTCTCGTTCCCGCTACAAAATAAGGAATTCATCAGCAATTTAATTAAGTAAATATAATGATATAAGCGGACAATAAGAATTCCGAACAAATTTAAGGAACATATACAGCAAAAACTATTTTCAACAATATTTTTAATAATGAACATTA
The DNA here is from genome assembly GCA_022782605.1 of Clostridium sp. Lineage (GTDB taxonomy): Bacteria > Bacillota > Clostridia > Peptostreptococcales > Peptostreptococcaceae > Terrisporobacter. The sequence continues at coordinate 5,720 of JALFMW010000176.1, forward strand.
AAAATGGCACTCTGGAAAGACAGAGGAGGTTTGGAATGAGTTAGTGAACAAACTCTTATGTTCCGTTTATTGGGCCTGTAGTTCAGTTGGCTAGAACGTCTGCCT
>JALFMW010000195.1 GCA_022782605.1 Clostridium sp.
ATGATAATCCTTTCTAAAAATAATACCATCACTTTCTAATTGCCTTAAACTATCCGTTAATACTTTTTGTGATATTCCATTCAGTGACTTTTGTAGCTCATTAAATCTCCATGTTCTTTTTGTTAAATTTCTTATTATCAATAATTTCCACTTACTTCCTACTAAAGATATTGTAGTTGCAACAGGACATTCTGGTAATTCATTTATATTTCTCATTTTGATACTCCTTACTAATTTACTGATATTGTATCATATATTATTAATTTGACAAGCAGTTACTTTAAAGTGCGTACTTGTTTTATTGTGTGTATCTGGATATAAATTTATTATACTAATATTTAAGGAGGAATTTAAAATGTCAAATTTTATGAAAGTAAGTTCAGAAAGTGCACCTAGAGTTGAATTACACGAAAAATTAGGTTTAACAGGTGCTGAAATTAGCATCAACACTATTGGAGCAGGAGAATGTGTGCCTTTTATTCATTCTCATAAACAAAATGAAGAAATTTACTATGTTATAAGTGGTTCTGGCAAAGCAATTATTGACAACGAAGAAGTTAATTTAGTTGCTGGTGATTGGGTAAGAATATCTCCAGTAGCAGAAAGACAATTTTTTGCTAACAAAGACAATGCAATTTCTTACATTTGTATTCAAGTAAAAGAAAATTCACTTGAAGGATTTACTGCAAATGATGCCATTATAAAATAAATGAAAAAATCTCTGAAAGTATAATCTTTCGGAGATTTTTATTACTATAAAATTGTAATTTGTCTCTCACTTACTTTACCAAATTTATAATTTTTGTTGCCACTTTTTCAATAAATTTCTCATCATGTTCTACAAAAATAATGGTAGGATTATAATTTAGAATAGCATCTTCTATTTGTTCTCTTGTCAATATATCAATATAGTTTAAAGGTTCATCCCATATATAAATATTAGCCTGTTCTGAAATACTTTTTGCAATTAGAACCTTCTTCTTTTGACCTTCACTCATATCTTGAATATTAGTATCAAAATCAAATTGTGATAATCCCATTTTTACTAACATTGCTTTAAAAATACTTTCATTTATTTTATTATCGTAAGCAAAAGTTCTCAAATTTCCTTTTAAATCTTCTGTACTCTGAGAAACATAAGATATTTTTAAATCATTTGCAACCATAAACTCTCCATTATACTGTAATTCTTCTCCTAAAATAAGTTTTAATATACTTGATTTACCAATGCCATTTTTTCCAATTAGTGCAACCCTATCGCCATTATTAACTTCAAAAGTAATAGGGTTAAATATCGTTTCTTTACTATATTTTATCTGCAAGTTATGTGCAAAAATTAATGGATTCTTATTACTTTTTAGAGGAATAATTTTTAATGTATCATTTACCTCTATATTTTTTAACAAATTAGTCTTTTCATTTATTGCTTTTTCTATTCTTTGTTCCATAACTTTTGATTTTTTCATCATTTTATCTGCTTTATGTCCTATATATCCTTTATCTATTGTAGTTTCTGAATTATATTTTTTATTTTTTGTTTTTTCAGCCTCATTTGACCATTTTGCACAATTTTTAGAAGCTATTTCAAGTCTATTTATATCTTTCTGCAATCTTTCATTTTGTATTTTTTCAAAATTATCTTGCCTATTTTTATTTTCTTTCCAAGATGAAAAATTACCTTGTTGTATTTCTATATTAGTATTATTTATAGAAATTATATGATTTACAACTTTATCTAAAAAATTTCTATCGTGAGATACTAATATAAATCCTTTTTTCTTTTCTAAATAATTTACTAAATTATTTCGTGTTTCAATATCCAAATGATTTGTAGGCTCATCTATAAGTAAAAAGTTATTACCTTTTAAAAATAAACTTATTAAAAGTATCTTTATTTGTTCGCCACCACTTAATAAGTTAAAACTTCTATATAATACTTCAGTATCTGTATTAAGTAAATTTAATTCTCTTATAATTTCCCAATCTTCAACATTCGGAGCAATCTCATTTACTATTTCTATTGCCATTCTTTCTTTGTTTTTTACTTCAAAAGGGAAGTAATCAAACTCAACATTTTTTGATATTGCACCTTGATATTCATATTTTCCTAATAATAACTTTAAAAATGTAGTTTTACCTTTACCGTTTCTTCCAATTAATCCTAATTTCCAATCAGTATCTATATTAAATGATACATTTTCAAATATATTTTTTAGGCTTCCATCATATCCAAAAGTTAAATTGTTTACACTTATTAAAGACATCTATTCCTCCTACAAATTATTATTTTGCGAACTACTAAATTGTAATTTATAATTTGCTTATTACTTTTTTCTGTCAACTTCTTTGTTTACACTATTGCTAATAATATAGAAATTGGAAATATAGCTACTGGATAAAATTCTTATTTTCAATTTTTCAATTTAAAAATTTTCTTTTGGCGCTTAGTTTCAAATTTCCAATAACCATGATTACGATTTCGATGTTTTTTTTGAATCTTGTTTTGATTGTTTTTCATGGCTTGTTCAGCATTTAATATAATAGCTTTTTTTTCGTTGGAAACAAATTTAAGAAAAACATCATATAGGTATAGCCATCCATCGTATGAGATCTCAGTAAGCGTTGACTCTAATTTGATTTTTAAAAACTTGCAAATGCGTTTTTGTTGCTCATAAGTAAACAATTTTTTTGTTTTATCTTTGAAAGTATTTCCAGACGCTAAAAATATATATGATAAAAAATTTCTATAGTCTGTCGCATCCTCAACATCTGCTGATGTTTTTCTTTGAAAGTGAGCAAAACATATTCGTGCATTTGGCACAGGATAAAAATCTGATGGTTTAAACTCATAAATCAATTCAGCGGAAAACCAAGGTTTGTATAAAAGAGACCTCAAACTTTCGTTATAAAAAGGCTGTCCAGAATACCTTAGAAAAGCTTCATACTGCATTATGAAATATATATCTTCAGGAGGATTATCATCTTCAAATACTTTTTTCATAATATCAGCAGTTATGTTAAATGGAATATTTGCACATACTTTATATGGTTCTTTTACTGATATTTTATATTTTAAAAAATCCATCTCTATTATTTGAACTTTTTTAGATTCTTTATACCTTTCAGATAAAGTTTTCGCTAATTTTGCATCAAACTCTATTGCTATAACTTTCTTGCTTTTTTTTGCAAGTTCATTGGTAATAATTCCTTTTCCAGGACCTATCTCAATTACAATATCGTCGTTACAAATATTACTCTTTGATAACAAGGTCGCTACAAGTTGTTTACTATGTAAATAATTTTGCGAATGTTCTATTCCCATAAATACCTCCTTTACAAATTACTA
>JALFMW010000251.1 GCA_022782605.1 Clostridium sp.
TTAAAACCTCTACTCTTATTGGATATTTTTCAAATCTTTCTTTGAATGTATTATAATGTTGTTGTGCAAGTATTGTAGTTGGAACTAACACTGCAACTTGTTTGTTATCCATACAAGCTTTAAAAATTGCTCTAATGGCAACTTCTGTCTTTCCATAACCAACATCTCCACAGACTAATCTGTCCATTACTTTAGTAGATTCCATATCCTTCTTAGTTTCTTTTATTGCTCTTAATTGGTCTTCTGTTTCTTCATGTGGGAATAAATCTTCAAACTCTTTTTGCCAAAGCGTATCTTTTGAGAATTTAAATCCTTTAACTTTTTCCCTTTTTGCATAAAGCTCAATAAGGTCTTTAGTCATGTCCTCTATTTCTCTTTGAACCTTAGCTTTTGCTCTAGTCCACTCACTTGTTCCAAGTTTGTTTAACTTAACTTTTTCAACATCAGCACCAATATACTTTTGTACCTTATCCATTTGATCAATAGGTACATAAAGATTATCTCCACCTTGATATATAATCTTAATGTAATCCTTTTTAATATTGTTAACTACAATTTGTTCTATACCGGTATATCTACCAATACCGCTATTCTCATGAACAACGTAATCTCCTACATTTAAATCTAAGAATGAATCAATTTTTGTGCCATTTTTATTTTTATTCTTTTTCTTTTTTGAAGAAGAAGTTCTTTTTTGAACTCCTATGATTTCATTATCTGTTATTACTACAAATTTTATAGATTTATATTCAAATCCTCGAGATATATTGCCCGGTACAATAATTATTTGCGAAGACTTAATTTCAATATCTCTACTTTTAGAAACTATGGTTTCTATATTTAGTTCAAGCAAGTCCTTGCTAAGTTTCTTAGCTCTCTCTAATGTTGCAGTAACTATTACAACTTTATTTCCATTATATTTTAATCTATTTAAATCCTCTGCTAATAATTCCAGTTTCCCATTGTAAGTAGGTATTTCTCTGGAATCAAAATTTATAATTCTTTTAATATTAAACTCATTTATTTGTCTAGTAAGTAAAGTATTTAATAAGATTGATTTATCTTCCATTAGATAGCTTAAATCATTATACGTATAAATTAACTTACCTTGACCTTTAAGAGCAAGTCCTCTTTCTAAGTTTAATTTATAATTTTCTTTAAATTCCTCAAAATAGTTTTCACACTTTTCCTTAAGTCTTGTAACATCTTGAGTAAATATTATGGCATCTTTATTTAAATAAGTGAAAATACTTTTATTTTCCTCAGGATATATATAATCTATATAATTTTCTAATCCTTCAAAATATATTCTGCTATTTATTTTATCAATATTAGATTTTGCATCATCATCTGTATTATCATTTATTTCTTTTTTAAGATTTTTTACTATTTTATCCAATTCTTCAGGATATATAAATTCTCTTGATGGTGAAATTGAAAATTTCTTAATTTTATCAATAGACATTTGTGAAAACACATCAAAAGTTCGTATAGAATCTATTTCATCGTCAAATAATTCCATACGAATAGGGTTAGTGTACTCCAAAGAGAAAATATCTATGATTCCACCTCTTATACTAAATTGACCAAATCCTTCTATTTTAGAAACTCTTTCATATCCTAAATTAACAAGGTTATCAGTTAATTTTTCTATATCTACAACATCACCAACTTTATAAGTTATTACATTATCTAGTAATACTTTCTTTGGTATATATTTTCTTAAAATAGCTTCCACAGAAGTTACAACTATAACTTTTTCTCCTTTAGCTAATTTAAATAAAGTTTTTAATTTTTTTGCTTCTTCGCTTCTGTCCTTTGCATCTAAATGATAAAAATAAATATCTTGACTTGATAAATATTCCACTTTTCCCTTCATATAGCCATCCAAGTCTTCATAAACTTTCTTGGCTTCTAAATCACTATTGGCAATAAAAAGGATTTGTTTTTTTAACTCTTTAAATAAGGAATAAGCTATATGTGACTTTTGCATAGGAAGTAGCCCATTTATTAGAGCTGCTCCATCACTTTCTTCTATATAGCTTAAAATTTCCTTATATTCATTTAAATTCTGCAAAGGATATAATAATACATCCTTCATGATAGCCCTCCTAATTATTTTCCATTGAATTTATTCATTGATAAGTCTATATCTTCTCTTATGATACAATCTATGGCTTTAACTGCTTTATCAAATCCATCTTTTAGATCCACTTCTTCTTCCTTGCTAAATCTAGAAAGTACAAAATTAGCTAAATCTCTACCTGGTTCTGGTTTAGAAACTCCTATTCTCACTCTAGGGAAATCTGTTGTTCCTAGGCATTTTACTATTGATCTCATTCCATTATGAGTTCCACCGCTACCTTTTTTTCTAATTCTTATTTTACCAACATCTAAATCTATATCATCATATATTACTACTATATTACTTGTTTCTACTTTATAGAAATTATATATTTCAGCTAAAGATTCTCCACTAAGGTTCATATAAGTTACTGGTTTTACAAGAACTACTTTCTCAGTTCCAACTCTTCCTTCTCCTATTAAAGCTTTGTGCTTCATTTTAGTTACACTTATACCATATTCCTCTGCTAAAATATCTATTACATTAAATCCAACGTTATGTCTTGTATTTTCATATTGTTTACCTGGATTACCCAGACCTACTATTATATACATTATTTTCCTCCTTTATATGTTTATGCTTAAAATGTCAAAATATAAATTAATTATACCATTAAGTATTGGGATATCATATACATAAGTTATTCTAAAATCAATTATTGATTACAGTGTTAAAAGGATTTAATAACATATAGTTAATAGTTACAGACTTATTTCATAATTAGTATATATTGAAATAGCTATTATCATGTAATTTGTTTTATACAATATTAATACTACTTTATATAGTTTTTTCCTTTTATATTTAAGACTTTAGTATTATCGTTTTTTATTTTAAGTTTTATACATGACAAAAGGGTGTAACAAAACGTTACACCCTTGGTTTATTTGTTTATATTCTAATTTATAGTAAAGTGAGTTATAAATAATTATATAAAATTCAAATACCAATTTACTATTTCATTTCCATATAACATAACGATTAATGTTGCCACTGAAATAAATGGACCATATGGAATCATTGAATTGTATTCTTGTTTTTTTATTTTACTATAAACAATAGTTATAATACCAAAAGCCGCTCCCACATAAACGCTTAGAAGTGCCACTAGTAAACTATTTTTAACTCCAAAAAACAAGCCAATCATGGCGAAAAGTTTTATATCTCCACCACCCATAACTTCTTTTTTCACTATAAATTCTATTATATATACTAAAATTAAAATTCCACCACCGCAAACTAATGCACCTAGCAAACTCTCTTTTATTGTAATTACTTTAAATATTAAATTAAATATAATTGCAAATATTGAACCTATTATTACTAACTCATCTGGAATTATATAGTGATCTATATCTATAAATGTAATAATTATTAGCAGTGATATCAATACTAAGTAGTTAATTGTTGCTATATCTATTAAATATCTGTTGTATACTAATAAAAACAAGATCCCCGTTAGTAGCTCTACTAACGCATATCTGCTGGATATTTCCTTTTTACAGTATCTACATTTTCTGCCTGATACTAAGTAACTCAGTACTGGTACTAGATCTTTTGGTTTTAATCTAGTATTACAGTTTGGGCAGTGAGATGGTGGGTTTGATACAGATTGTTTTTCAGGTATTCTAAATATGCATACGTTAAAAAAACTTCCAAATATCATACCAATTATAAATACATATATCTTTATAAAAATCTCCATATTTATTTTCTCCTATTTGTTAAGTACCTAGCATCTATCTCCAACTAGTCTACTAGTATATTCGTAATCTGTACATCTGCTAAGAACACTGTCTCTAGTTATAGAACCTTGTCTATATAAGTTTACTAACTCTTGGTCCATAGACTGCATTCCAAACTTACTTCCTGTTTGTATCATATTAGGTATTTGATATGTTTTATTTTCTCTTATTAAATTCCTAATTGCAGGTGTAGCCACCATAACTTCTAATGCTGCAACTCTTTTTCTTCCATCTATAGTTTGTAATAACTGTTGTGAAATAACTCCTTCACATACAGTAGATAACTGTGTTCTAATTTGCTGTTGTTGTTCTGATGGGAACATATCTACTATTCTATCAATTGTTTTGGCTGCTCCAACGGTATGTAGTGTAGAGAAAACTAAATGACCAGTTTCTGCTGCTGTTAAGGCTATAGATATAGTTTCTGGGTCTCTCATCTCTCCCACAAGAATTACATCTGGATCTTGACGCAGTATGGCTCTTAATGCAGTGTTAAAGCTTTCTGTATCTTGTCCTATTTCTCTTTGATTTACTAAGCTTTGTTTGTGATGATGAACATACTCTATAGGATCTTCCAATGTTATAATATGTCTTTGTTGATTTTCATTTATTATGTCTATAAGGCTGGCAAGAGTTGTACTTTTACCACTTCCTGTTGGCCCTGTTACTAAAACTAGACCTTTGTGTTTTTCTGTAAAAGTTTTTAGAACTTCTGGTAGTCCTAATGTTTCAAATGAAGGAATTTGAGATGTTATTGTTCTTATAGCTATTGCATAATGTCCTTTTTGTTTATATGCATTTACTCTGAATCGCTCTCCACTTTCTATTGCAACAGAGAAATCGCACTCTCCATGCTCTTGAATTCTCTTGAAATTCTTTTCTCCAGCAATTTCTTTTGCCATTTCCTCTGTGTCATATTTCGTTAGTATTTTATCTGTTAGTTTTATAAATTTTCCTTTTATCCTAGCTACAGGAGTACTATCTACTGTTATATGTATATCTGATGCTCCTAATTCTATAGCTATTTTTAATAAATCAAATATATTCATTTTTATTCCCTCTATTTGTTTTTATAATTAATCTAGATTTTTATTCTAGTATATTTTAACTATTATCTTTTTCCCATTGATTTATACTATAAGATATAACTTTTTAGGTATCATTTCATTTTCCTATATCAAATGTAATATTTGTTTTCATCTTATATTCATAATTATTGATATATCCTATTGTTTTTATATCATTTACAGTTACTGGTAACATTATCACATAGAACTTCATCTATAGAATATAATTATAAAAAAAGAGATATTAACCTCAATGATTAATATCTCTCATCTAAATTGCTAATTAGAATAAAACACTTACAGACTCGTTAGAGAATATCTTCTTAATAGCTTCTCCAAACATTTCTGCCACTGTTAATACTTTTATCTTATCAAGTTCTTTTTCTTTAGGTAGTCTTATAGTATCAAGAACTATTAACTCACTAATTGCTGAGTTTTCTATTCTTTCTATAGCTGGTCCAGATAAAACTGCATGAGTACAGCAAGCATATATATTTTTAGCTCCGAACTCTTTTAATGCATTTGCTGCATTAGTTATAGTTCCTGCTGTATCTATCATATCATCTAACATGATAACATTTTTACCTTTTACATCTCCTATAAGATTCATTACTTCACAAACATTAGCTTTAGGTCTTCTTTTGTCTATTATAGCTAGTGGAACTTCTCCTTCTAACTGATTAGCAAATTTTCTAGATCTAGTTACACTTCCAAGGTCTGGTGAAACTACTACTAAATCTTCTATGTTTTTCTCATTGAAGTAGTTAGCTAATAAACTTCCTCCTAACATATGATCTAGTGGTATATCGAAGTATCCTTGTATTTGTGCTGCATGTAGGTCCATAGTTAATACTCTATCTGCCCCTGCTGCTGTTATTAAATTTGCTACTAATTTAGCTGTGATTGGATCTCTTGCCTTAGCTTTTCTGTCTTGTCTAGCATATCCGTAGTAAGGTATAACTGCTGTTATTCTTCCTGCTGATGCTCTTCTTAGGGCATCTATCATTATTAATAACTCCATTAAGTTTTCATTAACTGGGTTATTAGTAGATTGAACTACGAATACGTCACAACCTCTTACTGTTTCATTTATGTTTACACTTATCTCTCCATCGCTAAATGTAGTTACTTGGCAGTCTGCCACCTTTACTCCTATATAATCTGCGATTTTTTGAGCAAGCTCCATATTTGAATTACCTGCAATAATTTTAATCTCGCTTCCGCTAGTGTTCATTACTTGTCCTCCTGAAAATTATATAAATGTTATTAGGTGTTTTTCCTAAACTAATAATTAGCTATTTACTGTTGTCTCTTTTTTCTTTTTTGGCTACCCAACCTTCTTTTACCACCTGTCTCTCTCTAGCTACAGCTAAAGCTCCCTGTGGTACATTGTCAGTTATTGTAGATCCTGTTGCAATATATCCTTTTTCTTCAACAGTTACTGGTGCAACTAGGTTTGAGTTTGAACCTATGAATGCTCCATCTTTAACTACTGATTTGAATTTATTTTTACCATCATAATTCACAAATACTACACCACATCCTATGTTAACATCTTTGCCAACATGAGCATCTCCTATATAAGAAAGATGTGATGCTTTAGAATTATCTTCTATAGTAGCATTTTTAACTTCTACGAAATCTCCTATCTTTACATGATTTCCTATATTACTTTTTGGTCTTAAGTAAGCATAAGGACCAACTGTAGTATTTTCTCCAACAGTTGAATCTATTATTGTAGAGTTTTTGATTTCTGTATTATTTCCTATAGTTGAGTTTGTTATAGAGCAGTTCATCCCTATAATACACTCACTTCCTATTTTAGTATTTCCATGAAGCATAACACCTGGATATACTATTGTATCTGAACCTATCTCTACATCAGCTTCTATATAAGTAGCTTCTGTATCTATTATAGTAACTCCATTTACTAAATGTTGTTCGTTTATTCTTTTTCTCATAAGAGCTTCTGCTTTTGCAAGTTCTACTCTAGAGTTAACCCCCATCAACTCTTCAATTGTAGATCCATTAAATGCCCCAACTTTAAAGCCTTTATCTCTTAATATTTTTACAGTATCTGTTAAATAATATTCTCCTTGAGCATTATTATTATCAAGTAAATCTAAAGATTCTCTTAACATTTGCCCTTTAAAACAATAAATCCCTGAGTTGATTTCATTTACTGCTAATTCTTCAGCATTTCCATCTTTTTGCTCAACAATTTTTAGTAAATCTCCATTTTCATCTCTGATTACTCTTCCATATCCTGTTGGATTTTCTACTTTTGTAGTTAATACTGTAGCAGTATATTCATTTTCTATATGATAGTCAAATAATCTTTTTAGAGTTTCTTCTTTTATAAGAGGAGTATCTCCACATAAGATTACTATTGTATCCTCATCATTTATATATTCTTTTGCCATTTTTACAGCATGACCTGTCCCCAATTGCTCTGTTTGCATGGCAATCATAGTATCTTCCGGCAATACATTCTTTACTACTTCAGACTCATGTCCAAGTATAGTAACAACATCTTTAACCCCTGATTTTTTTGATACATCTATAATATGATTTACCATTTCTTTTCCGCATACTTTATGAACAACTTTTGGATATTTCGACTTCATTCTTGTTCCTTTTCCTGCAGCAAGAATTATAGCTTTAAAGTTCATATTTTCACTCCATTCAAGTAAATTTTCCTATAATTGTTACTATCAAACTGTATATTTCTTTTTATAGTAAACAATTCAATCGTATTATTAATATTTATAATATATCATTTTTTAAAATAAATTACTAGGTTTTTGTAAGGTTTACATTTCATTAGTATACACAAAAATAACAGCAACTATAATTTATTAGTCGCCGTTATTTTTATCATATATGATTTATTAATCTATTTTACAACTATTCTTTGGAATTTTTTCTTTCCACGTTTAACAACTACTCCATCACCTGCTAATGCTTCCTTTGCAAATACAGCTTTGAAGTCAGTTACTTTTTCACCATCTACAGTTACTCCACCTTGTTCAACATTACGTCTACCTTCTGATCTAGTTGGCACAAGTCCACCTTTAACTAATAAAGATATGATGTCTATTTGTCCATCTGTAAAATCTTCATCACTTAATTCAGTAGTTGGCATATGTTCAGAAGCCCCACCTGTGAATAATGCTCTTGCACTAGCTTGAGCTTTTGTAGCTTCTTCTTCACCATGAACAAGTTTAGTTAATTCGAAGGCTAAAACTTCTTTAGCTTCGTTTATTCTATTATCTTCCCATTTTTCCATTGCTTCTATTTCTTCTAATGATAAGAATGTTAACATACGCATGCATTTAAATACATCAGCATCGCCAACATTTCTCCAGTATTGGTAGAATTCAAATGGAGAAGTTTTATTAGGGTCTAGCCATACTGCACCATTAGCTGTTTTACCCATTTTGTTTCCTTCTGAGTTAAGAAGTAAAGTTATTGTTAATGCATAAGCATTTTCACCTAATTTACGTCTTATTAATTCTGTACCAGCAAGCATATTAGCCCATTGGTCATTTCCACCTAATTGCATTTGGCATCCGTATTTTTCATATAAATGATAGAAGTCATATGCTTGCATTATCATGTAGTTAAATTCTAAGAATGTAAGTCCTCTTTCCATTCTGTTTTTGTAGCATTCAAAAGTAAGCATTCTGTTAACACTGAAGTGTGCTCCTACTTCTCTTAATAATTCTACGTAGTTTAAATCTAGTAACCAATCTGCATTGTTAACAAGTATAGCTTTATCATCTGAGAAATCTATGAATTTACTCATTTGTTTTTTGAAACATTCACAGTTGTAGTTTATTTGCTCTGGAGTTAACATTTTTCTCATATCAGTTCTTCCAGATGGGTCTCCTACCATAGTAGTTCCTCCACCTACAAGTGCTATTGGTTTGTTTCCAGCCATTTGTAATCTCTTCATTAAGCATAAAGCCATGAAGTGACCAACATGTAAACTATCTGCAGTAGCATCAAATCCTATATAGAAAGTTGCTTTACCTGCATTTATAAGTTCTTTTAATTCATCTTCATCTGTTACTTGAGCAACTAATCCTCTAGCAACTAATTCATCATAAGTTGTCATTGACATAGTTTTCATCTCCTTTTATTTATTATATTTAAAAATCAATTTTTTACAGATAAAATATAAATTCCTTACAATAAAAAAAGCCCTCGTCCTTGAAAGGACGAGAGCATATCTCGCGTTACCACCTTTGTTTATAAATAGCTCACACTATTTACCTCAGTTAGTATCTAAATAAATACCACAACACTATAACGTGTGCTAAATCCGTTCCAGCCTACTAAACAATTATTGTTCGGTGGAAAGCTCAAAGATGTATTCATAATTAATTCTCTATGCACCTCTCATCAACCGGTAACTTTCTGTTTATACAAATTAATCACTACTTGTTCTTATCATTGCTTTTGTATAAAATTAATTTTTATATTTTATGTTATGATATTATAATAATTTTATTTAGCAATTTTGTCAACATTTCTTCATATATAATGCTTCTTTTAAAATCATAATAATTTTAATATTATATTGTTTATTATTAGCTAAAAAATCAAATAAATACATTATTATCTAAAAAATTGTATTAGAGAATTAAAAAAGAGCCGATAAACGGCTCATTTATTCAAATCTTTAAATAATTTTCTTATTTAATTTTAAAATTATTCTGCTGCTACTTCTAATTGAGCTAATGCTTCATGATAAGCTTTTAAAACTGCATCTTCTAATACTTGTCTCATTTCAGCATTTATTGGATGAGCTATATCTCTGAAGTTTCCTTCTCCAACTTTTCTACTTGGCATTGCTATAAATAGCCCATTTTGACCTTCTATAACTTTTATATCGTGTACAACGAATAAGTTATCAAAAGTTATAGAAACTATACATTTCATTTTCCCCTCATCAGTAATTTTTCTTACTCTTACGTCAGTTATGTTCATATTTAAATATCCCCCTTTGTGATTTTGACAAAATACAATTTACCCAATATAATTATAAACTGTTTGTTAAATAATTCCATACTTTTTAATAAATTCCTCTTATTTTTAGGAATTTTTTTTATTTTTTATTTATAAAAATAATTATATAGTTTAATTTTAGTTAGAATTATTCATTATCATTGTCATCATTTATATTGTTTAAAGCTTCATTTAGACTTTCTTCAGTTCTATATTCATCTTTAAAAGTTTTTAAATTCGGTTTAACTACTATCTCATTTTCCCTAGTATCTATTTCTATTAAAGATATGTAATCTTCAACTAATTTTTTCTCTGGTGTAGATGTTGTCATAAATACTCCCGTTCCAATTACTTCTGCACCAAATTCATTCATAAGTTGTGTCATACCTTTTATAGTTCCTCCACCTCTCATAAAATCATCTATAAGGATAACTTTACTTCCTGGTTTTATTGCTTTTCTTGGTAAGCTCATACTTTCAACTTTTGAATTATCTCCCGTTACATAAGTCATGCTTAAAGTTGAACCTTCAGATACTTTTATATCTTTTCTAATTATAACTAATGGTAAATTCATGGCTTTTGCTGTCATTAAAGCCATCGGTATACCTTTAGTTTCCATAGTTACTACGTAATCTGCCTCAGAGTAATCTATATTTGAAGCAAATATTTTACCTATTTTAGATACAACTGTTGGATCATATATCAAATCTATTAAATATAAAAATCCTCCAGATAAAACTCTATCTGGTGAACTTATTTTTTCACATAAATCCATTAGGAAGTTTTGATTTTCTTGTATTGATGTTTTTGGTATATATTTAACGCCTCCAGCGGCTCCTGATATTGTTATTACTTTACCTAATTGTAATTTTTCGAATACATTTTTAACAACCAATAAATCTTCACTAATTGTAGATTTGGCAGCATTAAATGTTTCTGTAAAGTAGCTTAATGTATAAATTTTATTTGGATTGTCAGATAGTATCTTTACTATTGCTCCAATTCTTTCCGTTCTTTTAAACTTCATTTCTTTTGTAACCTCCTACAATTACCACCATTTATGATTTAAAGTAAATAATGCATAAGATTTTATAATATGCTATAATATAAGTTAGTTTTTATGTATTTTTATGTGAATAAACATAGTATATCAACTAGTATATGCATATAATACTTAAAATATTGAACATTATTTAATTATACCACAAAAATTGTTCTTATTCATAGAAATAAATAAAGGAAAGGTGGTTTTATTATGAAGATACATTTCATTGGAATTGGCGGAATAAGCATGAGTGCTTTAGCTGAAATATGTCTAAATAAAGGCTATGAAGTTTCAGGCTCAGACATGAGCGAGTCTTCTATGACAAATAAACTTCAATCACAAGGTGCAAAAATTTATATTGGCCAAAGAAAAGAAAATATCGTTGATGGGTTAGACATGGTAGTTTACACTGCTGCAATACACCCTGATAACGAAGAACTTATGGCTGCAAAAGAAAAAAATATACTGACAATAAATAGAGCTGCATTTTTAGGACAAATAATGAGAGAGTACAAAAACTCAATAGCGGTTGCTGGTACTCATGGAAAAACTACAACTACCTCAATGTTATCAACTATATTTGATTCAACTAACATGGATCCAACTATATTAGTTGGTGGTAACTTAAAATCAATAGGTGGTAACGTTAAAATAGGTAATTCTCAAAACTTCATTACTGAAGCTTGTGAATACACAGATAGTTTCTTAAACTTTAATCCTAAAATTGCAATAGTCTTAAATATAGAAGCAGATCATCTTGATTACTTCTCAGGAATAGAAGAAATCAAAGCATCATTTAATAAATTCGGAAAATTATTACCTAGAGATGGTCATTTTGTAATCAACGGTGATAGTGCAAACACAGAAGGAATATTACATGATGTTAAAGCAACAGTAATTAAATATGGTAAAGAATCTACTAATGATGTAATTATCAAAAACATTTATTTCAATGATCATGGATTTGGATCATTCGATTTAACTTACTTTGGAAAAGATTTAGGTAACTTCCAATTATCAGTTCCAGGAGTACACAATATTTATAATGCTACTTCAGCAATAATCGTTTCAATCGTTTCTGGAATAAGCATAGAAGATATTAAAAGTGGTATAACTAAGTATACTGGTGTTGGAAGAAGATTCGAAACTAAAGGAACTTATAATGGCGCTTTAGTAGTTGATGATTATGCTCATCATCCAACAGAATTAAAAGCAACTTTATCTGCTGCTAAAAAACTTAAAAAATCTACTTTATGGTGTGTATTCCAACCTCATACTTACAGTAGAACAAAATCTCTTTTCAATGAATTTGGTGAAGCTTTCTATGCTGCTGATAAGGTTATAATAACTGATATATATGCTGCTAGAGAAGATGATCCAGGAGATATTCATTCAAAAGATTTAGCTGAAAAATTATATCACAACAATGTTGATGTAAAATATATAAGCAAATTCGAAGATATCGTAGATTACTTAAAAGAAAATATTAAGCCTAACGATTTACTAATAACTGCAGGTGCAGGTCCTGTTTATCGTGTTGGTGAATTACTTATTGAAGAAGGTAAATAAATACCAAAAAAGTAGGAAATTTGATTTCAAATTTCCTACTTTTTATTTTAATTATATTTTAAATACTTCTTTTTTAATGTATTCATATAAAGCCGTGTGAACTTCATAGTAAGAGTTTAAATCTTTAGCTTCAATTTTTACGTAATCTTCTCCCATAGTATAGACTTTCGCTTCATAATTATCTGCTTTTATTTCTATAGTAAAGTTATATTTACTTCTTTCTTTACTTTTTTCTGGTTGAACTTTTCCAACAACTCTCTTTGAAGCCATTGTATTTGCTAAATCATCATACTTCCATTTACTTAATTTTTTAGTTTTTCCTTCGTATGTGATTTTTACTTCTTTCCATGTTTTATATTGTTTTATAAAATCAAAAGAAGTATAAATACTTTTATTTAGTATATTTTTAAATTCTTCTTTAGATGCAACGGGAATTTTGTAGTATGCTTCTTTATTTACTGTGTAAATTCTTATTACATTTAAATCTGTGGAGAATTTTAATCCATCATCTGAATAACCTTCATAAATTGAAGTATATGAAGCTGGTGTTCTTATCTTACTAACTTCTTCAAAAGAATATCTCAATTCTTCTAATAAACGTTCATCTACTCTAACATCTGATACAACTTGGTCAGATAGATATATCTTTTCTTTACTTGCCAATTGTTTAAGTAAAGATCTATTATCTTCTTGAGCTTGAATCTTTACTGAATTATCTTCTCCACTACTTTCCTTCTTAGAAAAATGCATGAATGATGCAAAATATACAATAAAAAATAATATAATAGCTCCAACTAATACTACTGACTTTTTAACTCTTCTTCTTCTAGCCATATCATACCCCCGATTAAATATTCTCAATATCTATTATATAACTTTTTGTATACAATTTTAAGAATAAATTCTTTCTAAACATAAAAATCACCTAGCATCGTGCTAAGTGATTTAAGTTTATTGTTATTCTAGTTTAACTTCAATATCATTCTAAATCTATTTAACTATTTTTCTTGCTTTACAATCAATAAAACATAACCAATAGCCTAAATTATTACTTCTGTTATCACAAGCTTGATATCTTGTAAAACCTGTATGACCTTTATCAGGTTGCTCAGCCTTTCTTCCTGGAACTGCATAGATATAATATTGTCTCTTATTATATTCATCATATTGTACTCCAAATAAGTAGTGTCTATATTTATAAGACTGCATAGCTGCATCACTATACATAGTGTAGTTTAATGAATTTATATAACCTAAGTATGGCATTGTGTATCCACACATTGTTGTAGGGTTTATTTCTATTTTCCACCATCTTGTATTCTCAATATAGTCTGTTACAAATGGTTTTACTTCTCTATAATATTTTAGTCCTTTTTTAATTTGTCTTGGCATTAGTAAAGTTCCTGCAATTTTTTGTTTACCTTGATTTGATTTAACAGATGTGTAAGTATTTTTTGTATATTGTTTTTCAAGAACTGATTTAGCTTTATTGATTTTCTTTTCTATATATTCATCATTTCTAGATTTACTATTTTTCTTTTGTGGAGTTACAACTTTTTCTTCATATTCTCGATTATCTTCATCCTCATCATCTTCAATTTCTTCATATATAACTTCTTCATATTCATATTCATTATCTTCATTTGGTTCAATATATTCTATTTCTTCATATTCCTCATAGTCATTATAATTATTGTCATCCTCATCATCTTCTACTTCTCTATTTTCTTCTTCATATTCATCGTCTTCATCCATTTCAATATATTCTATTTCTTCATATTCCTCATAATCATTATCATTGATGTCATCACCCTCATCCTCTACTTCTTCAAACTCATATTGAGGAGGAAACAATATATCTTCATAGTTATCTATTTTACTCCCCTTAAAACCAATAAGAGGCACCGCTCTATCTTGTGTAATAGCTATTCCCTTTATATCAATTTCATCATCACCCATATCAAAACTGAATTCTCCCTTTCCTTGAGAGTTAACATTAAAATCTCCTAAATCTATAGTTTCATAGTCACTTCTTATTGCTACGACTGAATAACCTTTATCTATATTTTTTAGATTTTCAGCATACAAAGCTATAACTGATTTTTCATCGGTAACTTCTATCTTTGCAAATGCTTTTGGAGATACTTTATCTTTAAATCTAAAATTTAAATCTTTGGCTTCAAGCATAATGTAATCTCTTTTAAACTTTCTTTTTGCCATGTCTTTCTCCCCCCTTAACATAATCTCTCAAGAAATTATATGTTTATACTTATTTAAAAAGTCCTGATAATATGCATAAAAAAAGCCAGTCTTTCGACTAGCTTGAAATTACTTACTCTCATTGTGAATTCTATTTACTGCATTTGATAATGAGGCAAACTCTTCTATTGATAAAGTTTCTCCTCTTCTCTTTTCGTCTATATTAGCTTCTTGTAAAGCTATCTTTATTTGATCTTTGCTTAAGAAACCAAGTCCACCTAATGAATTAAGAAGTGTTTTTCTTCTTTGTCCAAAAGATGCTTTAACTGTTTTGAAGAATATATCTTCATTATCAACATTATATTTTTTCTCTTCTCTTACATGAAGTCCTATTACTGTTGAATCAACATTTGGTTGTGGCATAAACATATGTCTTGGAGCTTTTGCAACTATCTCTGTATCACAGTAATATTGAACTGCCACTGATAATGCTCCATAATCTTTGCTATTTGGTTGAGCATTCATTCTATCTGCAACTTCTTTTTGAACCATAACAACTATATCAGTTACTGGTATATCTTCTTCTAAGAACTTCATAACTATTGGAGTTGTTATATAGTATGGAAGGTTAGCTATTAATTTTACTGGACCTCCATTTAATTTTTCTTTTACTAATTCTTGTACATCAACTTTTAATATATCTTGATTAATTACTTCTATATTAGGGAAATCTGCTAAAGTTTCTTCTAATATTGGTATTAATGTTTTATCTATTTCTATGGCAACTACCTTTTCTGCAGTTCTACCCATTTCTTTAGTAAGTGTACCGATTCCTGGTCCTACTTCTATTACGTAGTCACCTTCTGTAACTCTAGCACCTTCAAGTATTCTATCGATTACATTTGTGTCTATTAAGAAGTTTTGTCCAAGGGATTTTGAAAACTTGAAATTATGTTTTTGAACAACTTCTTTCGTGGCTTTATGCGATGATAATCTATCCATTATTTTCTCCTTATAAACTTTCTATAGCTTTATTAAACTCTTCTCTTGAGACTCCATAATTATTTAGTCTGTTTAAGAATTGTTTTGCATTTCCATATCCAATTCCTAGTATTTGTCCCACAGTATCTCTTCTGTGAGATGCATCTTCATTTCCAATAAGTCCATTTACAACTAAATCTACTTGTGAAAATTCATTTCTTTTGTCCGTACTTTCAGTTCTAACCTTATTTAAGGCTCTAAGTATACTCTCTGGAGATGCATTTTCTATTCCTATATCTCCATCTTTTTTAGCTTCTTCTCTAGGTAAAAAAGCATGTTTACATCCTGGAACTTCTGCAGCAATTTTCTTTCTTATTTTTTCCCCTGCAAAATCTGGATCAGTGAAAATTATAACACCTCTTCTTTTTTGAGCTGCTTTAATTCTCTCCATAACTCCCTTTGGAAATCCAAATCCTCCAGTAGTTATTAGTTCACAGTCTAAGGCTCTTTTTACAGCAGTAACGTCGTCTCTTCCTTCAACTACTATTATCTCTTTTATCATTTTATATAATCACCTTTTAATCTATTATTATAATTATTTAAATTTCATACTTTTTTTATAATATCATATCTTTATATTTTACGTTTTTTAGCAGATTTAATCAAGGTTTAATATAGGTATTAGATATTTATGCACCTTTATTTTTATTAAATAATAATTCCAATAAATCATATTTTGAATTATAGAGACACTCATTAAATAGAAAACCTCCGATTTGTTCATTTTTCATAGATTTAAAAATTGGTTTTCTATATTTATAAATTAGTTTCTTAAGCTTTGCACCTTTGTTTATGTTTTTTGTTATTTGAGAAATTTCTTTAATATATTTATCAACTTCATTTTTATTATTTTGTTTCAAAGCTTTCATAATAACATTAGA
>JALFMW010000318.1 GCA_022782605.1 Clostridium sp.
TAGTAATAATACTGATGCAGCTATAAGTGATAAATTCATGGCACAAGTTGAACAAGCCATATTTAATAAGGTAAATGAAGAAAGAACTAAAGCAGGAATTGCACCATTAACTTATAATACCACTATGGAAAAATATGCTAGAATTAAATCTCAAGATATGGGAGATAATAATTATTTTAGCCATACTGATTTAAATGGTAATAATATAACTACAAAAATGAAGGCTGATGGAGTTACATATAATGCTTGGGGAGAAAATATTGCATATATAGGCGGAGTTACAGATCCTACAGCATTAGCAAATCAATTTATGACAAATTGGATGAATTCTCAAGGACATAAGGAAAATATATTATCAACAAAGTTCAGCAGCATAGGTGTAGGAGTATATAAAATAGGAAATAAATTATACGGAACTCAAGAGTTTTATAGATAGAAAATAAGTTTTTGATATATTCATATATAGTATAATAATTGGAAGCTATAAGATGATTTAAATATAATTCATCTTATAGCTTCTTTTATTTAAATGTAAAAAATACTTAGAAGCTCCAACTTCTATAAGTGGAGAGTAGTTCACGAAAATAGGCCTTTAGGTTATAATAAAAGAAATGAAGAAAGATAGTAAGGAGAGGGAAAATGGATATTATTAAGGGGTATATATACTCTGAAGAAGACTTTGAAGAAATTCAAAAAAACTTCAATGGTAAAGCAGAATTTGATAATGGTTCAATATTTCTAACTTCAAGTACATCTATTGAACATAATAGAATAAAGAGAAAAATATTAGCTAAATTAGATAGCTTCTTTAATGGATCAAAATGTGAACCTTTTGATGAGCAAATAGAAGTAATATTTCAAAATAAAGATGAACTATATAAATATAAACCAGATATTTTTGTTATGTGTGAGAATGCTACTAGAAAAGGTGAAAGTTTTACTTCAGTTCCCAAAATTATATTTGAAGTAGTTTCTAAGAGCACTGCATCTCATGATTATATAACTAAACTTGCAGTATATCAAAAGTTTAAGGTAGAAGAATATAATATTGTAGAGCAAAGTGGTAAGATTATACAATATTCGTTGGTAGATAACCAATATATTATTGCAGATGTATATAAAAATGATGATGAATATGTAAGTACTGTTTTTAATGATTTAAAAATAAGTTTAAAGGAAATATATTAATATTAAGTATTCCATGATTATAAAGCAGTTGCAAAATAAATTTTGGTAACTGCTTTATATTTTTTTCTTTCTGTAATAGACGAAACAATACAGTATTTTAGTTTGAAATATATATTTGCAAATATGAAAAGAAAATTTGATGCTTTATTTGCTTTTAAAAACATAAAGTATAATACTTTAGAAATTAGATAAGATGTTATTGAAATGGTATCAGGTGAAGAAGTAGATATATCGAATAAAATTACTATGTTATAGTAAAATAACATTATATATTTAACAAATGTAGGAAAGTGAAGATGGTAGGTGATAAACATGTTAGATATTACTTCAAAAACAACTAAGAAAATTACAGAAGCATCATATTTATGTATGGGAAACTCCTTTAGATATAGAGCAATAATAAGAATTGCATATAAAAAATATGAAAAAATGAAGTATTCACTGTATAAAGAAGAAATCTTTGATGATATTAAAAAAATTAATGGATTTGATGAATATACATTAGATGATTTAAAGCAAGATTTAGATGCTTTAGAAAACTGGGGTAATTTTATTACTATACAAGATACAGCAAAAACCAGAACTTTAGAGGAATTTAAAAATAGAAGATTTAGATATCAATTATCCACAACAACTATTGAATTAGAAAGAACTTTAATAAAAATTGAAAATATTAAGGAAACATCTAGAGGGTCATTGGAAATTTCATTAATTGAAAGATTTAAAGAAACATTAGAGCAAATAAAAGTTCTTGAAGAATTTGATAGTAGCAAAATATATTCATGGTGGGAAATGCTAAATAGAGATTTTAAGCATTTAAATGAAAACTATCAAGATTATATTAGCAAATTTTATTCACCTAAAACAGAGGAGTTACTAAAAACTAATGAATTTTTAATATTTAAAGAAAGCTTTATAAAATACTTAAGAGAGTTTATTAAGGGATTACAAATAAATGTACCTAATATAAAGTATTTATTAAATCATATTAATGATGAAGAAGCTAAAATTAGATGGATTGTTCAAAATATTATAAAGTATGAAAAAGAAAATATTGCTTTAGAGACTGATTATGATGAAAAGGAAAGCTATGAATTACATTATGGAAGATACTTAAGCATGAGAGAATGGTTTATTGGAGCTTCAGGTAATATTTCTATGGCTGATAATCTTTTAGAAAGCACTAGTGAAATTATTAGAAAAATAACAAGGTATGCTTTGCAAATAGTAGAAATGCAAACTTCAGGGGGAAGTAGGAAGGGAGAATATAAAGCTTTAATAGAGATGTTTAATAAGTGTATAGATATTAATGAAGCACATAAATTATCATCAGTAGTTTTTGGAGTAATGTCATCAAAACATATAGGTTGTGATATTGAAAGAGAAACAGAAAATATTAATAGTGGAATATATGAAGAAAAAGCTACAACTGTAATAGTGCAGCCAAGTAATAGATATAGAGCAAAAACAGCTAATAGAAATTCAGTTAAGGAAAAAACAGAAGCTAAAAAAGTTATGGCTAAGCAAATATTAGAAAAGAGACAAAGAGAAAAAGAAATTATTGAAAGTAAGATTGTAAATAATAGATTATCATTTAAAGAATTAGATAATATTACTGCAGAAGAAAGAAGAATATTTTTAACTTGGTTATCTTATAGCTTAAACAAAAAAGGTCAAGAATGGATAAGGAATGAGTATGGAAGATATTATAAGATAGCAAATAAGAATGAAACAGAAAAAATAACTCTAAAGTGTGAAGATGGAGACTTTATTATGCCTGCTTATGAGATTATTTTTAAAGAAGAGGTTTAAAAAATGAATTTTGTTGATTTATTAGAAAACTATTTGATATTAAAAGAGAGAGATAAAGAGCTATATTATGATGTTAAAGATAATATAGATAAATATAAAAGCTTTATTTATGATAATCTTGCTTATGACATAATTATAAAAGATGATTTTATAAAACTTGAAAAAATTCCAGGAATTCCAGAAGAATGGATGGGGATAAATGAATTTACAGAAATTAAGGAATACATATTTTTTATTTTATTAATTACATTTTTAGAAGATAAGAATAAGGAAGAACAATTTATTTTATCTAGCATTACAGAATATATAGAGCATAATTATCCAGATGAAAAGATAGAATGGACTATATTTAAAAATAGAAAAAGTTTAATAAAGGTTATGAAATTTGCCATAGATATTGGAATAATTAAAAAGAATGATGGTAGTGAAGAAGAATTTTCAAAAAGTGAAACTGGAGATGTTTTATATGAAAGTACAGGATTATCAAGATATATAGTAAGAAGATTTAGTAAAAATATTGAAGATAGTGAAAGCTATGAAGATTTATTAGGTGATGAGTTTTCGGGAATAAGTAAAGATTTAGGAACAGTTAGAAAAAATAGAGTTTTTAGAAGATTGCTTTTATCTCCTGTTGTATATAATGATGAAAATGATAATGGAGATTATGATTATATTAAAAGCAAGAGAAGTTTTATTAGAAATACTTTTGAAGAAAATTTAGGCTGGGATATTCATATTCATAAAAATGGGGCATTAGCAGCTTTAGAAAATTCAAATGAAGTTAAAGATATTTTTCCAAATAAAAAAGGTGAAAGTGCAGCAGTTTTATTTATTAATAAGGAAGTAAGAAGAAATATCAATTCAGGCAATTTAAAAAAGAAAGATAATGATACTGTTGTTATGAGCAATTCAGAATTTGATGAATTTATTATTGAAGTAAGAAAAACTCATGGTCATGGATTTACAAAGACATTAAGAGATGCAAGTGATCAAGTTTTTATAAACATAATAAGAAATTTTATGAAAGATTTTTCTATGATAAGGGAAGAAAAAGATTTCACTATGCTTATGCCTATTATTGGGAAAGTTTTAGGTGAATATCCAGAAGATTATAAAGGAGAGGCTAAAGATGAGTGATAGATGGATTGCAAATAAGTTTGGATTATTTGATTTTTGGTATTATGATGAAGAAGAATTTGAGTTATCAAATGGCAAAATTATTTTTAGAGGAACTAATGGTAGTGGCAAATCAGTAACTACTCAAAGCTTTATTCCATTATTATTAGATGGAGATAAAAGACCAAATAGATTAGATCCATTTGGATCAAGTGCTAGAAAAATAGAAAATTATTTACTATTAAATGAAGAGGAAAATGATAAGATAGCATATCTTTATATGGAATTTGTAAAACCATCATCCAATACATATTTAACTATTGGAATAGGATTTAGAGCTAGACGGGGCAAAAAATTAGATTGTTGGCATTTCATATTAAAAGATGGAAGAAGAATTAATAAGGAGCTTAAACTTTATAAAAAAAGAGAAGGAAAAAAGTTTGCCTTAACAGATAAAGAATTTAAGAATGCTTTAGGGGAAGGAAATATATATACAACAAGTCCTAAAGAATATATGGAAAAGGTTAATGAACATTTATTTGGGTATTCAGATATAGATAGTTATAAAGATTTATTAAATTTATTAATACAAGTAAGAAGTCCTAAATTATCTAAAGACTTTAAGCCAACAGTAATATATGAAATATTAAAAAGTTCATTAAGTTTATTATCAGAAGATGATTTAAGAACTATGTCTGAGGCTATGGATAATATGGATAGTCTTAATAATAAGCTTGAAGAATTAAAAAAGAGCAGAGAATCAGCAATAAAAATAAGAGATTCTTTTAATAGATATAATTTAAGTGAGTTATATAATAAAAGTAGAAATTATTATAGTAAAAGAACTCAAGTTAAAAAATTAAATATAGATTTAGAAAATTTAAATTTGGAAAAAGAAGAAATATTAAAAGATATTGAAAAAAATAAAAGTGAGCTTGAGACATATATAAATAAATTAAATGCAGCAAAAATAAAAGAAGAAGTTTTAAAAAATAGTGAAGGATTTAATGCTAGAGATAAGCTGTGTAAAGCTGAAAAAGAATTAAAAGAATTAGTAAACAATCGTGATAAAAATCAAGAAAAATATAATAAGAAAAATGATGATAAAATAAAAAGAGATAAGGAAATAAAAAATTTAGACTTAGAAGTTAGTCATATAATAAATGAATTAAAGATGTTATTAGATGATGAAGAATACTTTAGAGAAGAAAGTTATATTCAAGAAGATTTTGGCCTTAAAGGTATTTTAAATAATGATAATTTTATTTTTGAAGATATAAGAAGTAGTGTTAATGAGTATGATAAATTAGTTAGAGATGCATATAGTTTAATTTTACAGTTTGATAATTGTAAAAAAGAATTTAATACAGTAGAAGAGCAAAGAGATCTCCAAAAAGGAGAAGTTGAATCTGTAGAAAATAAGTTGAAAGAATCAATTGAATATTTAACAAATTTAAAAAGTGAATATATAGAAGAAGTTAATGAATATTTAGGAAAAGTTACAGAATTTAATATAGATGAAAAAGAATTAGTAAATTTATTTAAAGAAATTAATGATATTAAAGAAATAGCTAATTGTAGCAATATATTAAATACTATTAAAGAAATTAGTGAGCCTATTAGACATAATATTTTTGAAAATAAAATTACACTGGAAAATAAGAAAAAATCACTACAAGAAGATATTAATAATATAAATAATGAAATTTTATTAATAGAAAATTCTAAAGAAATAATAGAAGATACAGAAGATATAGCAAATTGCAAAAAGATTTTAAGTAATAATAATATACCATTTGAAAGCTTTTATAAATGTATAAACTTTAATTATGAAATATCAGAGGAGAGAAAAATTAATATTGAAGGAAGCTTATTTAATATGGTAATATTAAATAGTCTTATTATACCATTAGAATATAAAGAAAAGTCATTAGAATGTTTAATTGGACATGAATATAAAATAATATTTGCTG
>JALFMW010000380.1 GCA_022782605.1 Clostridium sp.
AGAAAAAATGGATGATAGTTTTATTTATCGAGACCATTTATAATGCAGAGTATATACATTTTTGGTATAATTTTTTCTAAGGAGGAAATCATGCAAAGTAAGAAAGAAGTTGGTTTAAACTTTATTAAAAAATTTTATACGGATTTTATATGTCCATATTGTAAAGAAAAAATGTATTTTGCAGGCGAATCACTAAAATGTACTAATAAACATACTTTTGACATTACTAAAAAAGGCACAATCAATTTTATCATATCTCCTAAAATTAAGGAAAGTAAGGTTTATAATGAAAAATTGTTCACTTGTAGAAGAAAATTCATTGAAAATGGATATTATGCGGATGTATACGAATTAATTGCTAATGAGATTAATGATCTAAATTTAGATGATATTACCATTTTGGATTTGGGATGTGGAGAAGGTATTCATTCAATGAATATTTTGAGTAAGATTAAGAGTAATTATAAGTATTTTGGTTTTGATTATTCTAAATGTGCTATTAATTTAGCTAGTGATTATAATGGTTCAAATAGGTTTTATTTTAATGGCGATGTCAATAATATTCCGATTGCTTCTGATAGTATAGATGTAATTATAGATTTTTTATCTCCCTATAGTGAATCTGAAGTTAAACGTGTATTAAAAAAAGGTGGCATATTTATAAAAATCGCTCCAAGTAGCAATTATTTACTCGAACTAAGAGAGGCGAGTGGTCTAGGAAAATATCAAAAGCAGCAAGAAATAATTGATAATTTAGGTAAATATTTTAAAGATATAGTAACTGAAAATTATCAAAGGACATTTAAAATAGAAAAAGATGATATTGAAAATCTGATAGGAATGACGCCATTAAAATTAAAGACTAACAATTTAAAAATTGAGCAAATAACTATAGATTTAAATGTGTATAAGATGGCAAAATGATAGTTTCAAAATATAGCGATTTTAAGAAATGGAAAACTTATATTTGTTAATTTTTAAATGAGTTAGTTTCTTGAACAGAAATGCTACCCATTTTGATATATAATGGTTACTTAGAAAAAAGTTTAAAAAGTTAAATAATAAGAAAAAAATAAAGAAAGGTTATTGATTAATATGCAGTTGATTTTTGAAACAGATAATATTTTGTTTACTAAAGTATCTATTAAATTACTTGATGAATATTTAGAATTAGTTAATGATAAAACTATTCAAAGAAGTACTTTAACTAAAGAAAAAGAGTATAGCAAAGGAAAAGCCTTCAAGTTTGGAAGATGAGATTATAAAGAAATCTACATTTGACGAACTAAAAAAAGCAATAGAATTATTGCCAGAGGTTCAAAAAAGAAGAATTAAAAAATATTATTTTGAAGATAAAACAGAGCAGCAAATAGCAGAAGAAGAAAATGCTACACAACAATCAGTACATATTATTTTGGAAAGAGCATTAGAAAATTTAAAAAAATATTTAAAAATTAAAATTTAGTGTCTGTTATTTTGCATTTTAGTGAGGAAACAGGTGAGAGGGAGTTAATCCTTTTCCACCTGTTCCTTTTATTTTAGTGGAGCAGGATGTGTTCTTTGAAAATTTGATACACATTCATCAGATACTTTCCTGTTAGATTCAGCACTTTAACAAGTACGCTTGTCGGTCTATACTTGGTTATAAAATTAGGTAGCACCTAATTTGCGATTACATCTAACAGTATTAAAGATACTCCTGCATAGCCACAGACTCACGCAATGGGTGCAGCCCGGAGAGATCCTCGGGGAGGTGAAATTCCTGTGATATTGATTTAGCAAGTCAATAGTTTGATGAAATCCCGTACTGAGGGTATTAAGACAAATATCAGTTAAAACTAAAAAAATAAAAGAAATAAATATTATGAAAGTCAAGGTATTTATATGTACTTTGGCTTTTTTACATATTAAGGAGGAAATTTTAATGAAAAGAAAAAATTATAAAGTAAAAGTTAAATTGATATTTGAAACAACTATGGATCATTCACAAACAAGTATGCAAAAGGCACAAGAAGATGTTAATCGTGTTTTAACAGATTATTTAAAAGATAAGAAGTTAAACATTTTAAATCTATTTAATGATAGACCACCACGCATTATATATAAAGTTGAAAAGAAAGATGATTAAATCAGATATAAAAAAAAGAGATATTTATTATGCTTCATTGAATCCTGTTGTTGGAAGTGAACAGAAAGGAGAAAGACCAGTGGTGGTTATACAAAACAATTTAGGAAACAAATATAGTCCTACTGTTATTATTGCACCTCTAACAGAAGTGATAAAGAAAGCAGATTTACCAACTCACATAACAATATTTAGAAATGATTTTTTAAAATATGATTCAATGATTTTATTAGAACAATTAAGAACAATAGATAAAAGTCGTTTAATTTCATATCTTGGAAAATTAAAAGATAATCAGTTACAAAAAATAGATAATGCATTGATAAAAACACTATCCATTAACATTATTGGGTATTTATTTAGTTTAGGAATAGGAGAGTATAATGAAAAGAAAAATGAAAGAATATATAGTGACTATTATTTCAAGAAAACAAAAACAAGAGATTCAATTAAAAGCAACAAACAAAAAAGAAGCAAAAGAAATGGTCATTGATGTAATAACAAATACTTATTTATTTAAAAATCAAAAATTAAATAATATAAAAATAAAGTGTAGAAAGAATAGGAGGTTGATGTAATATGGAAGACACAATGATATTTTCAGTACACGAAGTTGCAAAAATGCTACATTCTAGTTCTAATTATGTGTATAAATTGATAAATAATGGTTATTTACCTGCAATAAAACTTGGAAGTGTTAAAGTATTAAAATCTACTTTGTTAAAGTTTCTAATTGAGAATGAGGGAAAGGACCTTTCCGATATAAATTGTATTAAAAAACTAGATGTTAGTTTATTAGATAAATCATAATGGCTAGTGTAGGAATTAAAAAAAGAGGAAAGGTATATCAATATCAATTTGAAATAGCACCTGTTAAAGGACAAAGAAAATGGATAACAAAGTCGGGTTTTAAAACAAAAGCAGAAGCACAAGAAGAAGGAAATAAGGCATACACTGAATATTTAAATGCAGGTATGCCTTTTAAAGATTGCAATATTTCATATACTGATTATTTAGATTATTGGCTTGATAATTATTGTAAAATAAATTTAAAATATAACACAATACAAGCATATAAAAATATAATTAAAAATCATATAGTCCCAAAATTAGGTAAATATAGATTGTCTACAATTACAAGTGTAAAACTTAACTCTTATATAACAGAAATATGTGAAGAAAATGATTTTGCTCCAACATATTTTAAAAATATATTAAAAGTTGTTAAGGGTTCTTTTCGTGACGCTTGTAATGTTTACGGCTTTATCAAATATAACCCTGCAAGAGATTTAAGATTACCAAGATTTGATAAAAAAAGAGAAGATGTAAAACATTTATATACACAAAAAGAAATAGATTTAATATTAAATAGATTTGCTGATAATGACACATTTACTTGTGTCTTTTTAACATCTTGTTATACCGGTATGAGAACTGGTGAGGTATGTGCATTAACTTGGGATGACATTGACCTTGAAAAGGGAATAATAAATATAGAGCATAATGTATATGATAAACCTAAAGATGATAAAGGAAGATGGTTTATAGGAACTACTAAGACTCAAACAGGAACAAGAAAAGTTCATATAAGTCAAACTTTAAAAATAGCATTACAGAATTATAAGAATAAACAAGACTATTTGAAAAAATTGTATGGAAGAAAATATATTTATTATAATCTTGAAGAAGTTGAAAATAAATATGGAAAAATAGTTGAACATAGAATAATTAGAGAAGAAATAAGTAATAAAGATACCAAAAGATATAATTTGGTTTTTACAAAAGAAAATGGAGCATATATAGGAACTGACATAACAAGGTATCCATATAAAATAATCCATAATGAGTTAGGAATAAAAAAATGTAGATTCTATGATTTAAGAGGAAGTTATGCAACCAAAATATTAAACAATGGTATAGAGATAAGAGATGTTGCTGATTTACTAGGTCACAAGAATATAGAAACAACAGAAAATTTTTATATTTCTAGCACAGAAAGTTCCAGAAAATATGCAACAGAATTATTTGATAATATATCAAAATCTGAAACGATAAATAAAATTATAGAATATAAAATTGAATCTCAGTAGTTTGACTAATCTTAATATATAGTATATAATTATGAACAGAAAAAATACAAATGTATGATTTTCCAATTCGCACAATTTATTGAACTTTGAAATATGGTATAATGATGGCAGTGAACGGATGTGGACGGTGTCCACAATTTGTCCACAGTAGAGAAATATTTATAATATAAATAGTACAGATAATACAAATAATATAGATGTTACCTAGTCTGGAAAAGCCTGAAATACAGGTAATATTATAAATACAAATAATACAGATAATATGGGAGTACAAAGTTCATGCGGTAGCGGGAAAAAGTACAAACAATGTTGTGGAAAGTAGTAAAAGCCCAGTAATTACGGGCTTTTTTCATGCTCCGAATACTTCGGAATATACTTTAGATACCTTTTTGGATACCTTCCGGTGAGTATTTAAAAGGTATCTAGATACCCTTTTTTAGTAATAAATTCGCAATTTTTTAGTAAGATATTAAAACACAATTTTCCCTTTATTTATAAGGGTTTGCAAGCAATTTTGCTTTAAAATAATATAAAATTGTGTCCGTTGCCAAAGAGGCTTAGAGCACAAATAAAAAAAGATAATACCTTTTTTAATTATCTTCCTCATCTATTGGTTTAAACAATTCTCTTATATCAATATTTAATACTTCTGCAAATTTCCATAAAGTTCCTAAACTAAATGTTTGATAATATTTTTCACTTTCAATATTCATTATGAATCCATCGCTATAATTACATAGTTCTGCAAATTTGTGTTGGGT
>JALFMW010000014.1 GCA_022782605.1 Clostridium sp.
GAATAGTATTTATTTTCATATTCATTTGGAGATAAATATCCACAATGACTGTGTATTCTTATTGTATTATAAAATGTTTCTATATATTCAAAAACAAGTTTATATGCATGTTTGTAATCTAAAATCTTATAACGATTTAACCATTCTCTTTTTATAAGAGCATGAAATGATTCTATGCAAGCGTTATCCCATGGATAAGCCTTTTTAGAATAACTTGTGGTGTTAGTATAGAAGTGTAGACACGGACATGTAGTTTTTTTAAGTGATATAATAAAAGAAATAAAGGAAGTGTCTACAGATGGGAAGGAAAGTAAAAAGTTATACAGAAGAATATAAAAATACAATTATTGATCTATTTAATAGTGGAAAAACTTATGCTGAAATCAGCGACGAATATGGAGTACCAAAAACAACTATAAGACAATGGGTGAAAAAGAATAACACTGCATCAGATGATAATATTTCTAATAATGATGCAGAAATTAAAGCAATGAAAAAAAGAATGGCTAAATTGGAACAGGAAAATGAAATATTAAAAAAAGCACTCTCCATATTCGCAACAACAAAATAGAAGAAATCTATAAATTTATCGATAAATTCAAAGGTTACTATTCTAAGAAAACTCATAAGAAATTTGATATTAAAACCATGTGTAATGTTCTTAAAATAAGTAGGGCTGCTTACTATAAGCATCTTCACCGAAAACCGTCCAGATATGAACAAGAAAATAAAGCATTAGACCAGGAAATAATTAATGAATATACAGCCTCTAAAAGGCGTTACGGGGCACCTAAAATTCATAAGATATTAGAAAACAAAGGGATTTTTGTTAGTTTAAAACGTGTTCAAAGAAGAATGAAAAAGCTTGGTATTAAATCAATTGTGATAAAGAAATGGAAGCCTTCATCTCAATCCAAAAATAAAACTGTGCAAAAAGAAAATATTATTAAAGGTGATTTCTCCGCTGAAACCATAAATAAAAAGTGGCTTACTGATATAACATATATCTATACTCTTAAAGACGGATGGTGTTATTTAGCCTCTGTTTTTGATTGTTGCAGTGCTAAAATCGTTGGTTGGCATATGTCTAAAACTATTGATGCTGCTTTGGCTCTTCAGGCCGTTAAGAATGCTATAAGCAATCAAAATCCAGATACTAAAGGACTTATCCTTCATAGTGATTTAGGGTCGCAATATACAAGCAATAAATTTGAGAAATATCTTGAGGAATTGTCTATAAAACATTCATATAGTAAAAAAGGCTATCCTTATGATAATGCACCAATGGAATCTTTTCATTCTTGCTTTAAAAAGGAAGATGAAAAAATGAATAAATATATTGATTTTAAAGATGCAAAGATATCAATATTTGAGTATATTGAAAGTTGGTATAACAGAAAAAGAATTCATAGCAGAATTGGTTATATGACTCCACAAGATTATGAAGATCTTATTACAAAATCTGCTTAAAAAGACTAAAAAAATGTGTCTACTATATTGACATAGGTCCAGCGTTAGCAAGGAATATAGCATAAAAATTTCGATTTTTTCTGTCTACTATATTGACATAAATCCACGTCACAATGGTTTAATACGTCGTTTTATCCCGAAGGGAAAATGTATATCTGATTATAGTTCAGATGACATTATATTTATCGAAGAATGGATGAACACTCTTCCAAGAAAAATACTTAACTATAAAACTCCAGAAGAGTTATTTGAGATGCACTTAGATAAAATCTATTCAATATAAATAAATTCAAGTGTTTAAATTACAAATAGGGATTAGTTCAATTTGTTATTGCAATTTATAGTTTAATTATGAGTAAAAAAGAAGAAAGAAAATTTGCATTTGAAACATTACAGGTTCACGCAGGGCAGGAAGAAGTAGATTCAACTGGATCTAGAGCAGTTCCTATATATCAGACATCATCATTTGTATTTGATGATACAGCTGATGCAGAAAGTAAATTTAATTTATCAAAAGTTGGGTATACCTACACAAGAATGAATAATCCAACACAAGATGCATTTGAAAGAAGAGTAGCAGCATTAGAAGGAGGTGTAGGAGCATTAGCTTTAGCATCAGGTGCAGCAGCAATAGCTGTAGCAATTGAGACAATAGTGACAGCAGCAAGTCATATAGTTGCAGCAAACACACTTTATGGAGG
>JALFMW010000051.1 GCA_022782605.1 Clostridium sp.
AACAGAGAAGATACTGTCTATAAAACTAATAAAGAAGCATGTATAGAAATTGCACGACAATTAAGACTTAGAGATATTGGTGGAATAATTATAATTGATTTTATCGATATGACTAAAAAAAATAATAAAGAGAGTATCTTAAAAGACCTTAGAGAAGAGTTTCAAAAAGACAAAAGAAAATCTGAAGTACTAGGATTTACAAGATTAAATCTTATGGAAGTAGCTAGAAGAAGAGAAAAAAACTCCATAGAAGAATATTATTTAGAAAATTGTAGTACATGTGATGGAAACTCTTTTATAAAATCGTTAAACTATATAATGGATGATTTGGAAAAAGAAATCAGTAGAATAAAATCTCATACATGTTATAATCATATTACGGTTGAATTTAACCCCTTAGTACTTAGCAAAATTAAAGCTAATTACATTGATTTAATTAATAAAATAAATAAGAAATACAAGATCAATATATCACTAGCAGAGAATAAAGAAATATCTTATGAAAAATATAAAATAATTTTTATAAGCTAGTTGACATTTTGTTGAAAAAGTAGTATTATTTATAACTGTAATGCCGCACAGAAAAGGCGAAAATCTTTCTTTGAAAGTGCCTTGATGGCGAGTTCTAAGACCGAGGAGGTGTATTTTAATGTACGCTATAGTTAAATCAGGTGGAAAGCAATACAAAGTTGCTGAAGGTGATGTATTATTCGTAGAAAAGTTAGACGCACAAGCTGGTGATGTTGTTACTTTAAACGAAGTATTAGCTTGTACTAATGCAGAAGGAGAATTAGTTGTTGGTGCTCCAGTTGTAGAAGGTGCTTCTGTTACTGCTAAAGTAGTAGAGCAAGGAAAAGCTAAAAAAGTTATTGTATACAAATACAAAGCTAAAAAAGACTACAGAAGAAAACAAGGACATCGTCAACCTTTCACTAAAATAGTTGTTGAAAAAATAAACGCTTAATTTTAGGAAAGAACAATGATAAAGATAAAATATCATTATACAGATGATTTCAGACGTAAAGGTTTTACAATAAAAGGACATGCTGATTTTGCTCCAATAGGACAAGATATAGTATGTGCAGCAGTGACATCTAATGCAATTGGTATTATCAATTCTCTAGATACACTTGCAAAAGTAAAATTTGATTCTGTGATAGGTCAAGAAGGTTTTATAGAATGTTTAATAAAGGAAGACAGTTTAAATGATAAAACTGACTTACTACTAGAACATTTTGAATTAACAATGAAATCAATCCAAAAGGATTATCGAAACAATATAAAAATCTTAAAAAAGTAGGGGGTGACTCCAAATGTTAAACATGAACTTACAATTATTAGCATCTAAAAAAGGGGTAGGGTCTTCTAAAAATGGTAGAGATTCTATAGCTAAAAGATTAGGTGTTAAAAGATACGACGGACAACTAGTTACTGCTGGTAGTATAATAGTAAGACAAAGAGGTACTAAAATACATCCAGGAACTAATGTAGGTAAAGGTGGAGATGACACTTTATTCGCATTAATAGACGGTACTGTTAAATTCGAAAGAAAAGACAAAAAAAGAAAAAAAGTAAGTATATATCCAGTACAAGTTGCTGAATAATAAAGGGAGAGGAGTGTATTTACACTCCTTTTCTTTTTAACTACAAGAAAATACACAAAAAGCAGAATTTGTATAGGAGGTGTAACTTTTGTTTATAGATAAGGCTAGAATATTTGTCAAAGCTGGAAATGGTGGAAATGGAGCTGTATCATTCAGAAGAGAAAAATACGTTCCTGCTGGTGGACCAGACGGTGGAGACGGAGGAAGAGGCGCTAGTGTTATATTTGAAGTTGATAATGACTTAAGAACACTAATGGACTTTAAATATCAAAGAAAATATGTTGCCACTCCTGGTGGAGATGGAAGTAAAAAAAGACAAGCTGGAAAAAATGGTGAAGATTTAGTTTTAAAAGTACCAGCTGGAACAATTATAAGAGACGAAGCTAGTGGAAAAATAATTGCTGACTTAAAACATGAAGGAGATAGAGCTGTAGTTGCAAGAGGTGGTAGAGGCGGAAAAGGAAACCAACATTTCGCAAATGCAGTAAGACAAGCTCCTAACTTTGCTAAATCAGGAACTGATGGTGAAGAAAGATGGGTTATATTAGAACTTAAAATGATAGCTGATGTAGGATTATTAGGATTCCCTAACGTAGGTAAATCTACTTTCTTATCAGTTGTTACAGCAGCTAAGCCTAAAATAGCTAACTATCACTTTACAACACTTACACCAAACCTTGGTGTGGTACAAACTAAATTTGGAGATAGTTTCGTTTTAGCTGATATACCAGGACTTATAGAAGGTGCAGCAGAAGGTATTGGTCTTGGCCATGACTTCTTAAGACACGTAGAAAGAACTAAAGTATTAATACATATAGTTGATATATCTGGACTAGAAGGTAGAAATGCTTTAGAAGATTTCGACGCTATTAATGGTGAACTTAAATTATATAATGAGAAATTATCTACAAGACCACAAGTTGTAGTAGCTAATAAAATAGATATATTAGAAGATGAATCTGTGTACGAAGAATTTAAAACTACTTTAGAAGAAAGAGGATACAAAGTATTTAAAATGTCTGCAGCTACAAGAGAAGGTATAGATGATGTTATTGCATATGTATCTCAAATATTAAAAGATGCAGAAGAAATAGAACTTGTATCAGAAGAAGAATTATATGTACCAGAATTAGATGATGCTGAAGAAGAAGGACTACAAGTTGAAATAGAAGATGGAGTATATGTTGTAACAGGTAAATCACTTAGAAGAATTATGTACTCTGTTAACTTTGAAGATATGGAATCTATTCAATTCTTCCAAAAAACTATGGAAAGTCAAGGTGTATTTGACAAACTTAGAGAAATGGGAATTGAAGATGGAGATACAGTTAAAATATACGATATAGAATTTGAATTCTATAACTAAAATTAAATAATAAAGAGGTGAAAAGATGTTAAACGGAAGACAAAGAGCGTATTTAAGATCAATAGCTAATACTCTTAAGCCTATTACTCAAATAGGAAAAGACGGTGTAACAGAAGCTTTCTTAGATCAATTAGATGCAATGTTAGATTCTAGAGAAATAGTTAAAGTAACTATATTAGAAACTGCTGGACTTGATGCAAAAGAAACAGCTAATGCTATATGTAAAGCTTTAAGAGCAGAATTTGTTCAAGCTATAGGTTTTAAATTTACTATATACAGAAAAAATCAAGAAGATCCAAAAATATTCTTCCCTGGTCAAAAAGTACCTGCTAAAAAAGTAGAAGAAGGTATGACTAGAAAAGGTAAACCAACTAAGAGATCTCGTAGATAGTAGTTAAAGATATATGTATTATTAAGAGCGAACTAATGTAGTTCGCTTTTTTAAATGTAAGTAAATTTTTATTATAAATATGACAACATGGACATATATTTATAATAATGGTATAATGCAAAAGAATATTTAAAAGAAAAATATGTGAGGAAGTGTAATATGAAGAAAATATCTAAATTATTTAGCTTATTAATTTGCATAGTAATGATGAGCTCATTATTTGTAGGATGTAGCAAAAGTCAAACTAGTGAAATTAACTTTTTTAACTATGGAGAGAACATAGATGAGGAAACTTTAAAAGAGTTTGAAGCAAAATATAATATAAAAGTAAATATGGAAACTTTTGATGATATGGAAGCTATGTACTCAAAAGTTAAAAGTGGTGCAGGAAAATATGATGTTATTCTAGTTTCGGATGCTTTAATGCCAAGAATGATAGAACAAAAACTTGTTCAAAAGTTAAATAAAGATAATATACCTAATATATCTCAGATGGATAATCAATACTTAAATCTTGATATGGATCCAGACAATAACTACTCAGTTCCTTATATGTTTGGAACAGTGGGAATTATATATAATACAGATGTTGTAAAAGAAGATGTAGATAGTTGGGATATTTTATGGGATAAAAAATATAAAGATAAAATATTTATGTTTGATACATATAGAGATACTATAGGGGCTGCATTGAAAAAGCTTGGTTACTCTTTAAACTCAACTAGTCAAAAAGAAATTAATGAAGCTAAAGAATTATTATTACAACAAAGAAAGCTTGTAAACCCATTATATGGAGTTGATAATGGAACTACAATGATTCCAGCAGGTGAAACAGATGTTAATATGATATGGTCAGGTGAAGGTTTAAATCTTCAAGATGAATATCCAAATTTAAAATATGTTGTACCAAAAGAAGGAGCAAACTTCTGGATTGACAGTTTATGTATAGCTGCTAATGCTACAAATGTTGATGGTGCAGAAAAGTTTATAAACTTTGTAAGTGATAAAGAAAGTGCATTAAGAATTGCTGATGAAATAGGATATACAACTCCGAATAAAGAAGCTAGAAAAGAACAACCAGAAAATGTTAGAAATAATCCTAACGCATATATGCCAGAAGAAATAATGAGTAGATGTGAAATTTATACTGACTTATCTATGGATGTTAAGAAGATGTATGATAAAGCATGGATACAAATAAAATCAGATGAAGAATAAAAAGAAAGGCTTGTAGGCCTTTCTTTTTTTAATCCTCATAATTTAATGATAAAGAAAGTCTATCCTCTCCAATGATAGTATTTGGGAAAACTCTTGTTGCATTATTTAAATAAGCGTGAGGATTTTCTAAAGAAGGACTAAAATGAGTTAAAAGTAGTTGTTTAACATTTCCTAGAGAAGCTAAACTGGCAGCTTCATTAAAGGTCATGTGTTTATTTTTTACAGCTTTAGAAATATCCATATCATCACCATACATACCTTCACAGACGAATAAATCACTGTCACGAATAAAATCAGGTATAGTAAGCAAAAATCTAGTATCAGTTATAAAGCTAAGTTTTATACCTTTTCTATCACCTCCTAAGACCATATCAGATGTATACATTTTTCTATCATAAAAAATAGAGTCAGTTTTTTGAAGTTTATTCCATAAAACTTGAGGTACATTATTTTTTTTAGCTTTTTGCACGTTAAATTTAGGTGTTCTTTTAAAGTACAGGCTATACCCCAAACACTCAGTGGAATGATCTAATTCTAAAGTTGAAATTTCTAATTCCTTTAAAATAGGGTGATCTTCTAAAGAAAAAGTATCTTTAGGGTCTTCAATTATTTTTAAATTATAAGGCAAATATTCAATAAGAACTTTTATGGCTTTCATAGCTTCTATAATTCCTCTAGGTCCAACAATGGTTAAATCATTGACTTTACCGCTATTACCCATAGTAGATAAAAGTCCAATAAGACCTATTATATGATCTCCATGAAGATGGGTGATCAAGATTAAGTCAATATCTTTAAAACCACAATTTTTCATTCTCATAGAAACTTGAGTTCCCTCACCGCAATCTATTAAAATTTTTTTCCCTCTATAATTAATAAATAAAGAAGAAAGATTTCTATTTGGCATGGGAACATTTCCTCCACATCCCAGTAAAACTAAATCTATCATATTAATTCTCCTTAAGTATAAATAAATTTCAGATTTCAGTAATAATATTAGTTTTAACAATTCTATATTTTAATATTTTATTAAAAAAAGAGATTATCTAATAATCTCTTTTAGTTTAACGGTCTTCTTTGTATAATTGTCTAATATTATAAATGGATAATAATACACAAAGTATGGCAATAACAGTTTTCATAGTACCTCCTAAAGTATAATATATACTTAAAACTTAATAATCATCGCTTTTAAAAATTTTATTTAATACGCTTTTAATTATATCATAATTGAAACCTTTATAAGCAAGGTGATTGGCAACTTTAGCATAAGCTTTTTTAGGATCTTCATTTTTTACTCTAGCATATCTCTTTTCAGCCAAATATAAGGCATTTTCAAATTCAGCATCATAATCTATTTCATTAATTGCTTCCTCTATAGCAGATTTTTCGATGCCCTTATTATAAAGATTTTGTTTTATCTTATTTTTACCGAATTTATTTAGATTAACATTAGTATTTACAATTTTTGTAGCTAATTCATTGTCATTGATAAAATTATATTTTTTTAAAAAATCAACAACATCATCAATTACATCTTCTTCAAAATCATGTGACAATTTTTCTCTAATTTTCTTCTCAGATTGGCTTGCTTTAGATAAAATAGTTAAAGCTTTATTTTTACCCTTTAAAAACATTTCATCTTTTAAAATTTGTCTAAGATTTTCTTCTTCAATAATATCCCCTTTTTTCAAATTAAAGGTAAACACTAACTCTTTGTAAATTGCCATGAAAAAATTTTCATCTACATAAATATTTACCCTATCTTGATTTTTCTTTTGAACTTCTATTTTTGTTATTACAGGCATATTTAGTCTCCTTATTTTATAATTTTACTATTAGAGTAAAATAAATGTTAAAAATTACTTGTTATATGGTTGAAATTATTATATATATTAATATAGTAAACAAATTTTACAATGAAAGTATAAATATGTAAAATATAGTTAATAAAAATATATATTTAAGATTATATACTAAAAAAAGGATTTTTATATTATAAAGTTAAGTGTAACATAAAAAAGGGTAGCAAAAAGGAGAATAGTAATGAGGATTGATGATATAGTAGTTGATTCTATATTAAAAAATAATGAAAAACTTGAGGGATTTAGGG
The DNA here is from genome assembly GCA_022782605.1 of Clostridium sp. Taxonomy (GTDB): domain Bacteria; phylum Bacillota; class Clostridia; order Peptostreptococcales; family Peptostreptococcaceae; genus Terrisporobacter. The sequence goes on from JALFMW010000051.1 coordinate 6,693, forward strand.
AGAATGCTGATAATTTAAAAATAGGAATATTGGGAGGTACATTTGACCCAATACATTATGCTCATTTAGCAACAGCAGAATTTATTAGAGACAAGTATAATTTGGATAAAGTAATTTTTATACCTTCTGGCAATCCTCCTCATAAATTTTGGAATATTACTGATAAACAAGATAGATATGATATGGTGGTCTTAGCAACAGTAAAAAATGAAAATTTTGTAGTTTCTGATATGGAAATCCAAAAAGTTGGAAAGACTTATACTATAGACACTCTTAGAGAGTTAAAAAAGATTTATCCTACTTGTGAATTATATTTTATTACAGGTGCAGATGCCATATGTGATATAGAAGCATGGAAGGATGTGGAGGAAAACTTTAAGTTAGCTACATTTATTGCGGCAACTAGGCCGGGAATAAGCTTACTTAGAGCGCAGGATTATATAGAAAAACTAGAAAAAAAATATAATGCAAAAATTATAAATGTATATGTTCCTTCTTTGGATATATCATCTACTTATATAAGAGATCAGTTAAACCAAGGAAAATCTGTTAGATATTTAATACCTGAAAATGTGGAAACATATATAAAAGAAAAAGGCTTATATAATTATGGAGTTGAATAAATGGAATATAAACAAATAGAAGAAAAACTAAAAGAAATGTTACCAGAGAGAAGATTACAACACTCTCTAAATGTATCAAAATGTGCAGTCAAATTAAGTCAAATATATGATTGTGATGAAAATAAAGCTAAAATAGCAGGTCTAGTTCATGATTGTGCTAAATATTTTACTGATGATCAAATTGAAGATTGTATAAAAAAATTTAATATAGACCTAGATCCTTTAGAAGAAAATAATATAGCTCTATCTCATAGTGTTATAGGATCTTATGTGGTAAAAGAAGTATTTAATATTGATGATGAAGAAATAATAAATGCAATTAAGTATCATACAACAGGTAGAGAAAATATGTCGATTTTAGAAAAGGTAATTTACATGGCTGATTTAATAGAAGAGGGAAGAAATTTTCCTAAAGTTGAAGAGCTTAGAGAATTAACTTATGGTGGCAAAATGGAAGAAGCCTTACTTATGTCTTTTAACAATACTATAAAATTTGTAATAGATAATAATCAATTAATTCATCCAAGGACAGTAAAAGCTAGAAACTATATTATGAGCAAAAATATGTAGCAAATTTTTTATTTATATATATAATAGTAATAATGCGAATATTTATGATATAATATCTAGGTAGGTTTTAAAATTGAAAGGAGACGGAATATGACTAATATGACAGTTGAACAAATGACAAAAATTGTTTATGATGCAATTGATGATAAATTAGGTCAAGATATATCAATAATAAATATAGGGAAGGTATCTTCTTTATGTGATTATTTTGTTATAGCTACAGCAGGTTCTACTAGACAAGTTAAAGCAATAGCAGATAATGTGCAAGATGAATTAACTAAGTACGGAATAGAACCAAGATCAAAAGAAGGATATGAATCTCAAACATGGATATTATTAGATTATGGAGATGTAATGGTTCATGTATTTGATGAAGAAAATAGAGGATTCTATAACTTAGAAAAATTATGGAAAGATGCTCCATACGTTGATGTTGACACTTTAGCATAAAGATGTTAATATTATAGAAAAATGAAGAAATTGATCAAATAAGTTAGAGTAGTAGAAAATTTTGTTTATTTCAGAGAGCTGATGATTGGTGTGAATCAGTATAAATTGTTTTTGAACTTGCTAACATAAAATTATTTGGCCGTAGTTGGCATAAAGACTATCTAAGAGAGTTTACAAATGTAAACTAATTAGGGTGGTACCGCGATAATATATCCTCGTCCCTAAACGTAAGTTTAGGACGAGGATTTTTTATATATTTAATTTAGAAAGTTAAAATTTCTTAAATTGGATAAAATAATACTTATGGAAATTATTACAATAAAACTAGGAGGTAAAACATGAGCGTTTACGATTTCAAAAAAATTGAACAAAAATGGCAAAAAATTTGGACAGAAAATGATCAATATAAAACTGATACAACAGATTCATCAAAACCAAATTACTATACTTTAGAGATGTTCCCTTATCCATCTGGAAACATACATATGGGACATGTTAGAAACTACTCTATAGGTGACGTAGTTGCAAGATTTAAAAAAATGGAAGGATACAATGTACTTCATCCAATGGGATGGGATTCATTTGGTTTACCAGCTGAAAATGCAGCTATAAAACATGGAGTACACCCACATAAATGGACTATGGCAAACATAGAAGACATGAAAGGTCAATTAAAATTATTAGGACTTAGCTATGATTGGGAAAGAGAAGTAGCAACTTCTACTCCAGAATATTATAAATTTACACAAGAGATATTCTTAAAATTCTTAGAAGCAGGTCTTGCTTATAAGAAAAAATCTTTCGTTAACTGGTGTCCATCTTGTGAGACTGTTCTTGCTAATGAGCAAGTTGTAGGTGGTCAATGTGAAAGATGTGATGCAGTTGTAGTTAAAAAAGACCTAGAACAATGGTACTTTAAAACTACTGCCTTTGCAGAAGAATTATTACAAGATTTAGATACTTTAGATGGATGGCCAGAAAAAGTTAAAACAATGCAAAGAAACTGGATAGGTAAATCTAATGGAGCTGAATTAATATTTGACATAGATGGAACTGATAAATCTATGACAGTTTACACAACTAGACCAGATACTACATATGGAGTTACATTTATGGTATTAGCTCCAGAAAGTGACTTAGTTCAAGAGTTAGTTAAAGGAACTGAATATGAAGCTGATGTTAATGCTTTCATACAAAAAATGCATACTAAAACTGAAATAGAGAGAACTGCTTCTGATGTAGAAAAAGAAGGTATGTTCATAGGTAAATATGTTATAAACCCAGTAAACGGAAAGAAAATACCAGTTTGGATAGCAAACTATGTATTAGCTGACTACGGTACTGGAGCTATAATGGCTGTTCCAGCACATGATGATAGAGATAGAGATTTCGCTGAGAAATTTAACTTAGATATAATACCTGTTATAGATGAAGATAACAAAATGATAAACTCAGAAGAATTCAATGGAATGGATGCTTCAGAGGCTTTCGAAGGTATAGTTGAAAAACTTGCTAAAGAAAATAGAGGAAAGAAAACTGTTAATTATAGATTAAGAGACTGGTTATTATCTAGACAAAGATATTGGGGATGTCCAATACCAGTTGTATACTGTGATGATTGTGGAATAGTACCAGTAGACAAAAAAGATTTACCAGTATTACTTCCTACAGATGTTGAATTTACAGGAAAAGGTGAATCTCCACTTACAACTTCTAAAGAATTTGCTACTACTGCTTGTCCATGTTGTGGAAAAGAAGCTAGAAGAGAAGTTGATACAATGGATACATTCGTTGATTCATCTTGGTACTTCTTAAGATATATAGATCCTAAAAATACGGTCGAACCATTCAGCAAAGAAATGGTAAATAAATGGATGCCAGTAGATCAATATATAGGTGGGGTAGAGCATGCTATAATGCACTTACTTTACTCTAGATTCTTTGTCAAAGCATTCAAATCAATGGGAATGGTAGACTTTGATGAACCATTTAAAAACTTACTTACTCAAGGTATGGTTTTAATGGATGGAAGTAAAATGAGTAAATCTAAAGGTAATACTGTATCACCAATAGAAATAATAAATAAATATGGTGCAGATACTGCTAGATTATTCGTATTATTCGCAGCACCACCAGAAAGAGATTTAGACTGGTCAGAACAAGGTGTTGAAGGATGTTTCAGATTCTTAAACAGAGTTTACAGATTAGTTGATGAATTAGCTGAAGTAGCTAAAACTAATGCTGAAGTTAAAGCTGTAACTAAAGAAGATAAAGCTATGAGACTTGTGATACATTCAACACTTAAAAAAGTTACTGCTGATTTAAGTGAAAAATTCGGATTTAATACTGCTATAGCAGCATTAATGGAATTAATAAATGAAATGTACAAATACAAAGAGTTAGATACTAGAAATGATGGAATAATCAGAGAAGGTATAGAAACTATAGTAACTATACTTGCTCCATTTACTCCTCACATAGGTGAAGAATTATGGACTATGATAGGTAAAGAAGGTAGCGTATTTAACATAAGCTGGCCTAAATACGATGAATCTGCATTAGTTCAAGATGAAGTAGAAGTAATAGTTCAAGTTAATGGGAAATTAAGAGATAAAATATCTATGGATGCTAATATAGCTAGAGAAGATATGGAAAAAATAGCTTTAGAAAGTGAAAAAGTTAAAGCTGCAATAGAAGGCAAAAACGTAGTAAAAGTTATTGCTGTTCCTAAAAAATTAGTAAATATAGTTGTTAAATAATTAAGTTTAAATGTAAAAATAGGGTAAAATGTTAATAATTTACCCTATTTTTTCTTATTTATTAAAATAATTATAAAAATAATATATACAATTTTTTTATAAGGTAGTATAATAGAATAGGAAAATGTTTTTTTATTATTTAGGAGGTAAGATACATGAAACATCAAGTAATACATACAGATAATGCACCTGCTGCAATAGGACCATATTCTCAAGCTGTAAAAGCTGGAAATATGTTATTCGTATCTGGACAAGTTCCTTTTGTACCAGAAACTATGGAAATAGTAGAAGGAGATGTTCAAGCTCAAACTAGACAATCATTAACAAATGTTCAAAATATATTAAAAGAAGCTGGAGCTGATTTCTCAGATGTAGTAAAAACTACAGTTTTCATAAAAGATATGAATGAGTTTGCTTTAATAAATGAAGTATATGCTGAATTCTTCGGTGAAAATAAACCAGCTAGAGCTTGTGTAGAAGTTGCTAGATTACCAAAAGACGTTAAAGTTGAAATAGAAGTAATAGCAGTAGTATAATATTAAAAATTTATAACATAAATTTAACAAAAATGACCATTAACTATGGTCATTTTTTATTTATAATTAATATTATATAAGTATCAAGTTTAATTTATCCACATTAATAAAAAGGAGATGGGGATATGGAAACATCTATTCATGCAATCGCATGTAATAACTTGCTGATTTTATTTGCAACCATAGCAATTACTGGAATTATATGCAGTAAAGGTAGTGAATTGATAAATATACCTGATGTTGTATTGTTTTTAATAGTTGGAATATTGTTAGGACCTTCTGTTCTTAAGATTATTGATATTAGTCAGTTTCAACTTGAGAATCAATTAATATTAACCTTTGGATCTGCGTTTATTTTATATATGGGAGGAAAAGAAGTAAGTTTAAAGGTACTGAAAAATGTTAAAATATCTGTACTACTATTGGCAACAGTAGGAGTTATAGTATCATCATTTCTAATGGCAAAAATTATAGGATTAAGTTTCCAAACAAGTTTTATAACAAGTCTTTTAGCAGGATCAATAATAGCTTCAACAGATCCAGCTACAATCGTACCAATATTTAATCAAGTAAAAATAGATAAAAAAGTTAAGCAGACAGTAATTAGTGAATCTGCACTAAATGATGCTACAGGAGCAATAATGACAGTAGCAGTATTATCCATAATTATGGGAGGGCAATTTTCAATAGAACAAAATATATATAATCTTGGTATTATGATAATTGTAGGAATAATTATAGGCTTAATTACGGGATTAGTATTATTATTTCTAGTTAATGATAGCCCTCAAGGTATATTTAAAGATTATACACCAATTATTTCAATATTATCAGTAATTATAGCTTATGAATTTTCAACATATTTAGGTGGTAGCGGTTATATGTCATGTTTTATAGTTGGATTGATTACAGGAAATAAGCAAAACTTTAAAATGTGGCTTAGCCAAAAGCATTATGATGCAGATTGTAGCGTGGCTGAAACACTGGGGACTATTTGTAGAATGTGTATATTTATAATACTTGGAAGTCAAGTTCAATTGGATATACTAATTAAATATTTTATTCCATCATTAATCTCTGTTTTAGGATTGATATTTATAGTTAGACCTATATGTGTATTACTTTGTACGTTAGTAGATAGAAATGCAAAGTGGAATAAGAAAGAATTACTATTTATGATGTGGGTAAGAGAAACAGGTGTAATTCCTGCTGCACTTTGTGGGATTGTTACAACTATGAAGGTTCCAGGAAGTGAAATAATATCTTCAGTTGTGTTTATGACAATATCGATAACTCTTATTTTACAAGGAAGTACAACCAAGTTATTGGCAAGAAAACTTGGATTACTTGAAGTTGAGAATATTGAAGTGAGTCAGGTTGAGAATATAAAATAAAGTAAAAGTATAGTATAAGTTGATTTGTGTTTATACTATACTTTTGTTTTTAGAAAAAGTAAATTAGTTATTATGAAAAACTTATGCTACTATTATAAGAAATATGAACTAATATAATAGTGTATGTGTTAAAAAGGGAGGATTAAATGAAACTTTGGGGAGGTCGTTTTAGAAGTGAAGAAAATAAGCTAATGGAGGAGTTTAATAAATCTTTTGATTTTGATTCACTTTTATACAAAAAGGATATTGAGGGCAGTTTAGCTCATGTTTATATGCAAGTTGAAGTTGGTTTATTAACTGAAGAAGAAGGTAAAGTAATTACTAATGGTTTAAAATCAATAGAAAAAGACATTGAAGATGGTAAACTTTCTCTTGAAGGAAATTATGAAGATATACATAGTTTTGTTGAAATTAATTTGATTAATAGGGTGGGGGATGTTGGCAAAAAACTTCATACAGGAAGAAGTAGAAATGATCAAGTGGCAGTTGACATGAGATTATTTGCTAAGGAAAAATGCAAAGAAATAATACTATATTTAGAAAATTTAAAATCAACCTTGAAATACGTAGCAGATAATAATCCTATTATAATGCCAGGTTATACTCATTTACAAAGAGCACAAGTTGTTACTTTCAAACATCATCTAATGGCATATTATAATATGTTAGATAGAGATAGTAAGAGATTAAATAATGCTTTAGAAATTTTAAATGAAAGTCCTTTGGGATGTGGAGCTTTAGCTGGAACTACTCATAATATAGACAGAAATATTACATCAGAAAAACTAGGATTTAAAAAGCCAATGGATAATTTTATAGATGGTGTAAGTGATAGAGATTATTTATTGGAGCTTATGAGTGATTTTTCTATAATAATGATGCATTTAAGCAGACTTAGTGAAGAATTGATACTTTGGAGTTCTCAAGAATTTAGATTTATAGAATTGGATGATTTATATTCTACAGGTAGCTCAATAATGCCTCAAAAGAAAAATCCAGATGGGGCTGAACTTATAAGAGGAAAAACGGGAAGGGTTTATGGAAATCTAATAGCACTATTGACTGTTATGAAAGGTTTACCATTGGCATATAACAAAGATATGCAAGAAGATAAGGAAGTTTTTTTTGATAGTGTTAATACAATTTCTATGTCTCTTCAAATAATGGAAAGAATGATAGCTACATTAAAAATAAAAAAAGATAATATGAAAAAAGCTGTAAAAGGTGGATTTTTAAATGCAACAGAAGTTGCGGACTATTTAGTAAGAAAGGATATTCCTTTTAGAGATGCTCATGAAATAGTAGGTCAAATTGTGATATATTGTGAGGATAATAATAAGGCCATAGAAGATTTATCTTTAGAGGAACTTAAAAGTTTCTCAGCAACTTTTGAAGAAGATATTTATGAATTTATAGATTATGAAAATATATTAAATAAAGGTATAAAGAAAAACTTAAAATAATAAAAATAAGATGGAAATTAATCCATCTTATTTTTATCTTCTTCTTTTTTTATTTTTTGTCTTTTTAAATATTTTAGAAATAATAAATAAAATAAACAGAGTAATTAAAGCTAGGGCTAGCCTGATTAAATATTTTTGTGTAGTATTTTTTGATATAAATCCAAATATACTAGTTAAATCATTTTTAGCTATTAAATTAATTGATTTTTCGAGTTTTTTACCATCATATACATCAAGTGTACCAACTGTATCACCTTTTTTTACAGGTAAATTATAATCTAAATTAACTTCTGTATGATAATTATCAGATAAAGACTCTCCTCTTTCTAAGACTACTTTATAGTTATATTCAGGTTCATAAAGTAATTCTTTTTCCTTTGTAAATAAAACTCTTTTACTTTTTGTATAATCAGTTTTTTTAATTACAGTTTCAGTACGATAAGTGTCAAATGCATAATCTATTAATGTTCTAGAGTCTATATAAACTTGAGTACCATAATCTTTAAATACTGCAGTTATTACTCTCATTCCATTCTTAACTGCACTTGATAATAAACATCTTCCTGCATCATCAGTATAACCAGTTTTAATTCCGTCAACTATATCATATTTTATATCTACAAGTTTTCCCTTATATTCTATTTTTTCAGTTGATGTTAAAAATTTATTTGTGTTAAAGAAGGTTCTAGTTGTAAAACATCTACTTTTAGCAGTATCAGACTTTTCAAATGTGATTGATTTTGTACTAACTATTTCCCTAATAATTTTATTGTGCATAGATTCTCTTGCTATTAATGCCATGTCATATGCTGTTGTATAATGATTTTTGTCTGGTAATCCATGAGGATTATTAAAATGGGTATTATTTGCACCAATTGACTTAGCTTCTTTGTTCATTAATTTTACAAAGTTGGCAATTGACCCTGAAGTGTACTCAGCTAATACTTCAGCAGCATCGTTAGAAGAATGTATTAAAAGACCTTGTAATAATTCTCTAACAGTGAATATTTCTCCTTTTTCTAAATACATGCTTGAACCATCCACATAAAGATCTTTATCAATCTCTACTGGGGCATCTAAATTTTTAACGTTTTTTATGACTAAGTAAGCAGTCCATATTTTTGTTGTTGATGCAGGATATACTTTTTTATTTCCGTTCTTCTCATAAAGTACCTTACCCGTGTCGTAATCTAGTACTACAGAATTAGGTGAAGAAATAGATACATCTTTGCTATCAGCAAATACAGAAAGTGGACTTGAAAAAGTTGTTATAGAAAGAAGAAATATTAACAAAAAAGATAAAAACTTTTTCATATGCAACCTCCCTATTTAATTGTTATTTTTTTAATCTTGTATTTTAGTATAGCATATTTTTGTTAATAATTAAATTGAGGAGGTATAAAAATAGTGAATAAGAAGAAAATAATTAGTTTAGCGTTAATATTACTAATATGTCCGACAATACTTATTATAAAAGATAAACTAACATCAAAAGAAGAAATTTGTGTGTTAACAGAAGAAAATAATATATCACAAGAAGTAGACAATAAAAAAGAAAATAATACCCAAAAGGAAGATAATAATATTTCAAATAAGGAAATAACAGTATATGTAAGTGGTGAAGTGAAAAAATCAGGTGTAGTCACTTTGAAAGAAGGAGACAGGCTTGCTGTAGCTGTTGAAGAGCTAGGAGGAACAACTAAAAAGGCAGATTTAAATCAAGTTAATTTAGCCATAAGAGTTGAAGATGAAAAACATTATATAATTCCTAAAATAGGAGAAAAAGTAAATGATGGAGAAGTACTTCAAAATGAAAATAAAACTAGTGATAACTTTGATGAGAAGTCTAATAAAATAAATATTAATACAGCAACCATAGAACAGCTCGATGAATTACCAGGTGTAGGAGAAGCAACTGCTAATAAAATAGTAAATCATAGAGAAGAAAATGGAGAGTTTAAATCAATAGAAGAAATTAAAAATGTTAATGGGATTGGTGACAAAAAATTTGAAGATATGAAAGAACTTATTTGTGTAAATTGAAAATTCTTCCTATTTATTAGGAAGAATTTTTTTAGATAAATTACTTATTGACGATAGTAAAAGAAGTATCTGTTAAGTTAAAACTACCTTTTAAATTTTTACTTAAGTATACTTTTTTATCCTTAGTTATAAAAATAGCATCTACCCCATCCATATCATCTATTAATTTCATACCACCTTCAATGCCTAAGCCAAAAGTTGTTGTAGATAAAGCATCGCATATCATGGAAGTGTCGGAAACTATAGTGACGCTACTTAAATTATTATCAAAGGGGTAACCTGTATGAGGATCAAGCATATGATGATATATTTTATCGTTAAATTCCAGATATCTTTCATAAATTCCAGAAGTAACGACTGATTTATTAGAAATTTTAATATTTCCTATGGAATTTCCACGAGCTTTGGTTGGATCTTGAATACCTATTGAAAATGGTTGATTATTTGACTTAGTACCGAGAGCATAAATATTTCCACCTAAGTTTATCAATGCGCTTTCTAAATTTTCTTCTTTTAAGTAGGCATAAATTTTATCCGCAGCATAGCCCTTGGCGATACCACCTAAATCTATTTTCATGTTCTTTTTAGATAACTTTACAGAGTGAGTGTTTTCATCTAAAAGAATATTTTTATAATTTACTAGAGACAGTTTACTTTGTATATCTTCTTTTGTAGGAACTTTTGCATTGTCTGTACCAATACCCCATAAATCAATAATAGGTCCGATGCTAATATCAAATGTATCATTGGATGCTTTTGAAAAATCAATTGCTTCTTTAATAACTTTAAATGTATCATCAGATACTCTTACATAATCAATACCAGCATTATCATTTATTTTTGATATCTCACTGTATGATATTTGGCAACTCATTTTATTATCAATATCTATTAAAATTGATTCACACTCTTTTAAGATTCGCTTGCCATGCTCTTTTTTTATGTTATATAAAGTGATTTCATTTATAGTTCCTAAATTATAATATGTACTAGAGATTTTATCTTCTTTTTTATTAGTGATTAATAGATGAAGTGAAGATAGTATGACAATAATTAGAATTAATATTAATGGGAGTTTTTTCTTGTTCATGATGATTCCTCCAAATATTTATGATATATTTAATTTAATATTTAAATTATATCATAAATTTTTACAAATAATATTTATGATTGGGAGGTAGAATATTGAGAAAAAAGGACTTTATATTGATATTTGTTGTTTCGTTAATTATAGCTGGAGCTTTTGGTGTTAATTATTTTGTGAATACTAAAAATGTGGACAGCATAGAAATATATATGGATAATAAACTATACAAAACTTATGATATTAATGATAAAGAAGAAATAAAAATTAAAAGTAAAGAAGGATATAATATTGTTAAAATTCATGATAAAGGTGTAGAAATAATAGAGGCTTCTTGCCCTGATAAAGTTTGTATTCATCAAGGATTTATAACAAAATCAAGTGAAAGTATAGTTTGTTTGCCTAACAAGGTGCATATAAAAATAACTACAGAAGATAATCATGAAAGTGAAGAAGATGTTATATCAAAATAGGAGGGAACAATGGTTAACTTAGGAAATGACTGGGATGACTTATTAAAAGATGAATTTAAAAAAGATTACTATTTACAACTTAGAGAATTTTTAAAAGAAGAATATAAAACTAGAACAATTTATCCAAATATGTATAATATATTTGAAGCATTAAAGCATACATCTTATAAAGATACAAAGGTATTAATATTAGGACAAGATCCTTATCATGGAGAAAACCAAGCGCATGGACTAGCATTCTCTGTTCAACCTGGAGTGAGAATACCGCCATCTTTATTAAATATGTACAAGGAATTAAGAGATGACTTAGGATGTTTTATACCTAACAATGGCTATTTAATACCTTGGTCAGATCAAGGTGTCTTATTATTAAATACAGCCCTTACAGTTAGAGCTGGTGAGGCAAATTCTCATCAAAATAAAGGCTGGGAAATATTCACTGATGAAATAATAAAAAAATTAAATGAAAGAGAAGATCCTGTGATTTTTGTATTATGGGGAGGAAATGCAAGAAAGAAAAAATCGTTTATTGATACGAATAGACATTATGTGTTAGAAGCTCCTCATCCAAGTCCTTTATCTGCACATAGAGGGTTCTTTGGATGTAAACATTTTTCTAAAATAAATGAAATACTTACAAGTTTAGGTAAAGAACCTATTGATTGGCAAATACCTAATATATAAAATGTTAAATAGAATATAAATGATTTAGATACAAAACAACAATTTTGTAAATTGTTTAATTTTAAATAAAAGTGCTTAAATAGTTGATAAAACTAGACAAGCACTTTTTGTGTTTTTTGTCAAGTTGACTAGATAAGAAAAATAGTTTACAATTTGGTAACAAAATAACTTTTAAGCAGTAATTTAAAGTTAAATAAAACGTAGGAGGAGATAGTTTGAAATATCTAAATAGAAAATTAAAATCTATTATGTTATCGGGACTATTATCTATGGGGATTGTAACAGCAAATTATGCTATGTTTAATAAAGAGGTTGTTTTAATTGTCGATGGACAAGAAATAGAAGTAAATTCATATCAACCAGATGTACAAGGTGTATTGGATGAAAATAAAATTGAATATGATTCAAATTATGTGATTAGTGAAGATTTAGACGCTTCATTGGAAGACGGAATGGAAATAGAAGTAAAGCAAATTGAAAAAAAGACTATTAGAGAAACTGAAGAGATACCTTATGATACAATTATTAAGAAAGATAAAACTTTATTAAAAGGAAAAACAAAAGTATCTCAAAAAGGTAAAAAGGGAATGAAAGAGCTTGTTTATGAAGTTGTATATGAAGATGGACAACCAATAAGTAAAATATTACTTGAAGAAAATATAATTACAAAGGCTAAAAATAAAATAATAAAAAAAGGAACTAAAGAGAAGGAAAAAACAGAAAGTAAGAAAAAAAGTACTTCGAAAAATAGTTTAGGGAAGAAGATTACAGTATCTGCTACAGCATATAGTGGTGATGGCATTACAGCTACAGGTACAGTCCCTAGATGGGGAACAATAGCAGTAGATCCAACTATAATACCATATGGAACTAAGGTATATATACCTCAGTTTGATGAATATTTCATAGCAGAAGATTGTGGTGGAGGAATCAAAGGTAATAAAATCGATATATTTATGAATAGTGAATCTCAGTGCGATAACTGGGGTAAAAGAAGTATAGATATATATATTGTTGAATAGAAAAAAGCCTTAAGATGGTTAAGCATCTTAAGGCTTTTGTTATAAAATTTATGTTTAGATATAATTATTTTGTAATAAAATAATTATAAAAGTATTTTAAAATCTTAAAAGATAACTTATAATAATATTTATTTAAAAATCAAGGAGAATGTTAAAATGAAAGATTTTACTATGAGAACAAGCCTTATTGTTGGAGATGAAGGTATAAATAAATTAGAAAACTCAAATGTAATAGTATTTGGAGTAGGTGGAGTGGGAAGTTTTGCTGCAGAAGCTCTAGTTCGTGCTGGAGTAGGAAGCATAACTATAGTA
>JALFMW010000060.1 GCA_022782605.1 Clostridium sp.
ATTTTAAAACTTTTACTGGCAGTTATAGTAGGAGGATTTACTGGTTATGAAAGAGAAAAATCAAATCAGTTTGCAGGATTTAGAACGCATATTTTAGTTTCCATAGGAGCTTGTATTACATCTATTATAGCTTTAGAATTATTTAATAAATATAGTAGTATAAGTACGATGGATCCAGCAAGATTGCCTGCACAAGTATTGTCAGGTATAGGTTTTTTAGGAGCAGGAGCTATACTGAAAAACTCCAATGGAATAAGAGGATTAACAACAGCAGCTGGAATATGGGCCACAGCATGTATTGGTATAGCTATAGGATATGGTCAATATGTACTTGGCATAGCTGCATGGTTGTTAGTAATGGTAACACTATATATTTTTAAAAATTTTGATAAGGTAATATCAAAAAGAAGACAAACAGTTTTAAAAGCGACAATAACAAGTTTAGATGTAACATCAACTATATTTAATACAATAAAATCCTCTGAAATAGCGATAAAGACATTCCAAATAATAGCTAAATCAGAAGGTATATGGGAAATAGATTTTTTAATAGAATATGACAAAAAATTATTACTAGATGAATTAATTGCCCAGCTAAAGAGTATTAATCATGTGGTAAATATGGAATATATCAAGTAAGTTTAATGTAGATTGATATTCTATTTTGGAAATACTAATATAAATGTAAATAAAAACTAAGAATTTTAATTAGATAAGGATATTAATAAGGAGTGAAAATATGGAGAGAAATACAATAGAAAATAAGTTCAAATGGACTATAGATGAAATGTACCCAAATGAAGAAGCAATGGATAAAGATATACAAAAATTAAAAGATTTAATTGAAGAATCTAAAAAATATAAGGGTACTTTAGCTGATAGTGAAGAAAATTTATTTCAAGCTTTAAATATATCAGAGCAAGCTTCAAGATTACTTCAAAATTTATATGTGTATACTCATATGAAAAGTCATGAAGATACTAGAATAAATAAGAACCAAGCCAATGCTACTAAAACAGATATGTTATCTACAGAATTATCTATGGCAACATCTTATATGGTTCCAGAAATAATAGCTATGGATAGTGATAAATTAGAAAATTATCTTAAAACTGAGAAGTTGTCTCATTATAAAAAATATGTGGATGATATCTTAAGATTAAAACCACATACTTTAAATGAAAGAGAAGAAGAATTATTAGCAGCTGTATCTGATTTATCAGGTGTACCAGAAAACATATATGATATGTTATCATTTGCTGATTTACAATTCCCAGAAATAGAAGATGAAAAAGGTGAAAAAATTAGAGTAACTCATGCAAACTTTAGTTTATTCTTAAAAAGTAAGGATGCAAGAGTTAGAAAAGATGCTTTTGAAGCAATGTATAGTGTTTATAATCAATACAAAAATACATTTGCATCTACTTTATATGGTGGAATAAAAAGTGAAATATTCTATGCTAAAACAAGAAAATATGAATCTGCACTACAAGGATCCCTATTCCAAGATAATGTAAGTGTAGATGTTTATAATAATCTAATAGATGCAGTTCATGAAAATTTAGACACTTTAAATGATTATATAGACCTAAAGAAGAAATTCTTAGGATTAGATAAAATAAATATGTATGATTTATATGTTCCATTAACTGAAAACTTTGATATGGAGATACCTTATGAAAAAGCACAAGAAATCATATTAGAAGCTTTAAAACCTTTAGGAGAAGAGTATTTAGAAAATGTGAAAAAAGCATTTTCTGAAGGATGGATAGATGTTTATGGTAATGAAGGTAAACAAGGTGGAGCATATTCTTGGGGTAGCTATGATTCTAAGTCATATATTTTAATGAGTTATAAAGATGATTTAAATTCATTATTTACATTAATACATGAAATGGGTCATTCAATGCATAGCTACTACTCAAAAAATAATCAACCATATTTATATTCAGGATACAAGATTTTCGTTGCTGAAGTGGCCTCAACTTTAAATGAATTATTATTAATAAATTACTTATTAAAAAATGCTAGCTCAAAAGAAGAAAAAATATATCTATTAAATTACTACTTAGAGCAATTTAGAACTACAGTTTATAGACAGACAATGTTCGCAGAGTTTGAAAAAATATGCCATGGAAAAGTTGAAAATGGAGAGCCTTTAACAGCAGAAGATTTCAATAATATTTATTATGATTTAAATAAAAAATATTATGGCGAGTCTTCTGAAGTAAATGAAGATATAGCATTAGAATGGGCAAGAATACCTCATTTCTACAGCAATTTCTATGTATATAAATATGCTACGGGATTCTCTGCTGCATCTGCTTTAAGTAAACAAATACTTGAAGAGGGAGATAGTGCAGTAGATAGATATAAAGAATTCTTAAAAAGCGGTGGTTCAGAATTTCCACTAGATCAATTAAGAAAAGCTGGTGTAGATATGGAGAAAAAAGAAGCTGTAGATGAAGCTTTACATGTATTTAAAGATTTAGTAAAACAATTGGAAAAAGAATTATAGAATAAATTAAAGGAGCTATTTTTACTTATGTATAAATAGCTCCTTATTTAATATAGAATTAATACAAACTTAACATTATTAACATGTACTTAATGTATCCTTAATATTTCCTTAACAGAATAACAGTATTATTGAATTGTAAGATAAATCAAAGAAAAATAAAAATTTACGGTGTATGGAAGGAGATTATTAAGATGTTTAAAAAGAGATTAGTTGCGTTATTATGTGGAGCAGTAGTTGTAAGCGGTTTAGCTGTAGGATGTGGATCTGGAGATGATGAAAAAGGTGGTACATCTAAAATAACTGTATCGGGCTCTACTTCAGTTGGGCCGACAATGGAAGTATTAGCACAAGCCTATGAAAAAAATAATGATGTTAAAATAGAAGTACAACAAGTCGGATCGTCAGCAGGTATAAAAAATACTATAGAGGGTACTTCTGATTTAGGAATGTCTTCAAGGGATTTAAAAGATGAAGAGGCACAATCAGTAGATGGAACTCAAATCGCAATAGATGGTATAGCAGTTGTAACACATAAAGATAATAAAGTTACTGACTTAACAATAGACCAAGTTAAAGATATATTCACAGGAAAAATAACTAACTGGAAAGAAGTTGGAGGAGAAGATGCTCAAATAGTTTTAGTATCTAGAGAAGAAGGTTCAGGAACTAGAGATGGATTCCAAGACATATTAGGATTTGAATCAGCAGATTTATCAAAAGATGCTCAAATCTGTGATGGATCAGGAGCTGTTAAATCAACTATAGAAGGAAATAAAAATGCTATAGGATATATATCTTTTGGATATGTTAAAGATGATATAAAATCAGTAAAAATAGATGGTGTAGAAGCTAATGATGATAACGTTGTAAATGGAACATATGCTATATCAAGACCGTTCTTAGTAGTAAATAAAAAAGATAATTTATCTGAAGAAGCTAAATCATTTGTGGATTTCATACTAAGTGAAGAAGGTCAAAATATAGTTTCTGAAGAAGGATTTATAAAAGCAACTATAAAATAAGCAAGTTACTTATAATTGATTATTATATTTTAAATAGAAACTATGAAAAAATTCAGCATTAATTGCTGAATTTTTTTTATAATTATTGTAAAAGTATTTTACAAAAAGATTATATGTGTTACAATAGTATAAAATTTAATGACTCGTATATTTAGCGGTAATATGGTCCGTAAGTTTCTACCTACTAACCTTAAATTAGTAGACTACGAGGTATAGTTTAGATAAGCATGTAAGTATAAAATTTTACGATATTATTATTTTTATACTTACTTATTAAAACACCTCGATATCATAATCGAGGTGTTTTTTTATTTTCTATAACTAAACTACAAGAAACTGAGTCATATACACAAATAAAAGCAATGGGAGAGAGTGTTATGAATTCATCAATTGAGAGAAATCAAAATAATCTAAGATATGGGGTAGATGATAATCCTAATTTAGCTACAAAAATTCTTTTAGGATTTCAGCATATATTTGCTGCCTTTGGAGGAATCATAGTAGTTCCACTTATAATATCAAGTTCTTTAGGTTTTGATATTTCCACATCAACGTCAGTAATTAGTGCTTCAATTCTAGCGGCAGGTATAGCTACAATAATACAAGCAAAAGGTATGGGAAGAGCAGGAGCAAAGGTTGCTTGTATAATGGGAACAGATTTTACTTTTGTTTCACCAGCTATTTCAGTAGGCTCAGTATTAGGATTACCAGGAATAATTGGGGCAACAATTTTAGGTGCATTTTTTGAAATTATTTTAAGTTATTTTATAAAACCTTTAATGAAGTTATTTCCACCAATAGTAACTGGTACAGTAGTATGTTTAATAGGACTTACTTTAATTCCTGTATCTATAGATTGGGCAGCAGGAGGAAGTGGAGCAGCTGATTATGGTAGTTTAGCAAATGTTTCTATAGCAATGATTGTTATGATGGTTACTTTACTTTTAAATAGATATGGAAAAGGTATTTTAAGTAGTGCATCTATACTTATAGGAATGGTTGTTGGATATATAGTTTGCATACCTTTTGGAATAGTTGATTTTTCATCAATATCACAAGCAAACTTTATAGCAATACCACAAATATTCCAATATGGTGTAACTTTTGATTTAAAAGCTTTAATAACATTTTTACCCGCATACTTTGTTACAGCTATAGAAACGGTAGGATGTTTAAAAGCAATAGGAGAAGTATCAGATGTAGATATGAATGATAAAAGAGTTGGATCGGGAGTATTAGCTGATGGTGTAGGAAGTATATTAGGTGGTGCTTTTGGAGCATTTCCAAATACATCTTTCAGCCAAAACGTAGGATTAATACCTTTAACAAAAGTAGCAAGTAAGCATGTGGCAATAATGGCAGGTATATTATTAGTTATACTTGGATTATTCCCTCAATTTGCAGCATTAATAAATTCAATACCACAACCAGTTCTTGGTGGAGTAGGAATAGTAATGTTTGGTAGTGTTGCAGCAGCAGGAATAAAAACATTAAGTTCAGTAGAAATAAATGATAGAAATTTACTAATAATAGCAACATCTATAGGTCTTGGTCTTGGTGTTACTTTTAGACCAGATTTTATATCTCAATTACCTGAAACATTACAAATGATATTTTCTTCAGGAATATCAACGGGTACAATAGTTGCTTTAGTTTTAAATATAATACTTAGAGAAAACAAAGAAGAAAATCATATTGAAGAAAGTAATATTAACAAAGAGTTAGAATGTGAGGCAGTATAGATGAAAGAATTAAAAGATAGAATATTAGCAGATGGTAGAGCGTTAAATGAAACAGTACTTAAAGTAGATTCATTTTTAAATCATCAAGTAGATGCAAAATTAATGTACGAAATGGGAACTTACTTTAAAGAGTATTTTAAAAATCACGGAATAACTAGAATACTTACAATAGAAAGCTCTGGAATAGCACCAACAGCTATGACAGCTTTGCAAATGGATTTGCCTATGGTAATTCTTAAAAAGCAAAAATCAAAAATATTAAATGGGGAAGTTTATCAGACAACAGTACATTCTTTTACAAAAGTTATGGATTATGAATTAACTTTATATAAAAATTATATAAGTCCTGATGATAAAGTACTTATAATAGATGATTTTTTAGCAAATGGAGAAGCAGCACTTGGGGCAGCTAGACTAGTAGAGATGGCTGGTGCAAAGGTTGCAGGAATAGGAATAGTTATAGAAAAATCATTCCAAGTTGGTAGGGGTAAACTAGAAGACAAAGGATATGATGTTTATTCTTTAGCTAGAATATCTAAATTAGGAAAAGATTTAATAGAATTTATAGATTAATAAAAAGTCGCCATTTTAAGGCGATTTTTTTAATTGTATGAATTTATATTTTATCTGTATTGTGGAAAAAATACATACTTTACATAGTCTTAACATAATCATAATCTACTCTTAACTTTTGAACTGTATTATTAAATTGTAAGGAATACAAAGTACATTAAGAATAAGAGTATATTAGAAATGATAGATTAGGGGGGAGTATTTTGATTAATGAACATATTACAGAAAAAAATAAAATCATAGCTAAAGGTAAGGATGAAACTAGTAGAAATAATAATAGAAAATATTTAATAGAAAATATGGCAAGTAAAATATTTATGATAAGTGCATCAATTTCAGTGATAAGTTTACTACTAATCATAGGATTTGTATTTTATAAAGGTTTAACGCCATTCATATTTAAAGGATACTCATTTGTAGATTTTCTTATAGGAACAGATTGGTTACCTAATTCAGATAAGTTTGGAGTTTCATCAATGATAATAGCTTCAATTTTAGCAACATTAGGTTCGTTAATTATAGGAGTACCAATAGGCATTCTTACAGCAATATTTTTAGCAGAAATTGCACCAAAACCAGTACAAAAACTAATATTACCAGCTGTTGAATTATTAGCAGGAATACCTTCAGTATTATATGGATTATTTGGATTAGCATTTATCGTACCAAAAATTCAATCTACTTTAAATTTACCAAAGGGACAAAGTTTACTTGCTGTGATATTAGTTTTAGCAATAATGATGCTACCAACCATAATATCAGTTTCACAAACAGCTATAAAAGCAGTTCCAAAATCATATAAAGAAGGATCATTAGCCCTAGGAGCTTCAGAAATAGAAACTATATTCAAAGTAATTTTACCAGCAGCAAAATCAGGAATACTTGCCGCCATCGTACTTGGAGTAGGTAGAGCTATAGGAGAAACAATGGCAGTAATATTAGTTGCGGGAAATTCTCCGGTAATACCAACTTCCATAGTAGATAGTGTTAGACCTTTAACTACAAATATAGCTCTTGAAATGGGATATGCATATGGCACTCATCAAGAAATGCTGTTTGCAACAGGAGTTGTATTATTTATGTTTATCTTAATATTAAATTTAGTGTTAAGAAAACTTACAAGTAAGGGGGATAAGTAGTATGAGAAAATTAAAAGATAATATATTAAATTCTTTATTATATATATCCTCTTTTGTAACAGTGGGAGTGTTAGTTTTAATAGTAGGATTTATATTTATTAAAGGAATTAAAGGAATTAGTTTAGATTATATATTTAGCGATTATTCAGCATCTGGAGATGGAGGGATATTCCCAATGATATTAAGTACTTTATATATGGTTTTAGTATCTATAGCAGTATCTACACCAATAGGCATATTATCTGCCATATATCTTAATGAATATGCTAAAAAAGGAAAAATTGTAGAAATAATAAGATTTGCAACAGAATGTCTATCAGGTATACCATCAATAGTTTATGGTCTATTCGGAGGAATATTCTTTGTTGTGACTTTAAAAATGCAATACTCAATAATTGCAGGTGCTCTTACGGTGGCTATAATAATACTTCCTGTAATTATAAGAACAACGGAAGAAGCATTAAAGACAGTACCTAATGAATACAGAGAAGGCTCTCTGGCTATGGGTGCTACAAAGTTCCAAACTTTATACAAAGTTATATTACCAAGTGCTCTACCTGGAATATTATCAGGGGTGATATTATCTATAGGACGTGTAATCGGTGAATCAGCAGCAGTTTTTTTAACTGCAGGAACTGTGGCAAGTATGCCATCGACCATATTTGATAGTGCAAGAACTCTAACTGTTCACTCATATCTTTTGACAAAAGAGTTGGGAGATATAAGTGGAGCAGCAAGCGTAGGAATTGTATTAATAATTATAGTATTGTTCCTAAATACAATAGCTAAGTTTATAGCTAAAAAATTAAATAAAGGTAATATATAAATAATAAGGAGATATGAGTATTATGTATTCAAATAAATTAACTGTGAGAGATTTAGATTTATTTTATGAAGAAAAACAAGCCCTTAAGAAAATAAATATAGATATAAAAACTAATAAAGTAACAGCATTAATAGGACCATCAGGATGTGGTAAGTCAACTTTTTTAAGAACTTTAAATAGAATGAACGACTTAATAGACAATGTTAAAATAGAAGGTGTTGTTGAAATTGATGGAGAAGATATCTATAAAGATAATGACGTTATAAAACTAAGAACTAAAGTGGGAATGGTATTCCAAAAACCTAATTTATTCCCTATGAGTATATATGATAATGTAGCCTATGGGCCTAGAGTGCACGGAATAAAGGATAAAAAGATATTAGATAAAATAGTAGAAGAAAGTTTAAAAGGAGCAGCTATATGGGATGAAGTCAAAGATAGACTAAAAAGCCCAGCTCTAGGATTATCTGGGGGACAGCAACAAAGGGTATGTATAGCCAGAGCTATAGCAATGAAACCAGAAGTAATACTAATGGATGAACCAACTTCTGCTCTTGACCCAATTTCTACTGCAAAAATTGAAGACTTAATATTTAAACTAAAAAAGGATTATACAATAGTAATAGTTACTCATAATATGCAACAAGCAGCTCGTATATCAGATGAAACAGGATTCTTTTTAAATGGTGAGTTAATAGAGTATAATAATACTAAAGATATATTTACCATTCCTTCTGATAAAAGAACAGAAGACTATATAACAGGAAGATTTGGTTAATATTAATTATTATAGAAATAGGGGGGAAATATGGTTATAACTAACTTAGATTTAAGTATACAATTATTAAAAGAATACACTTTGAGAATGATTGAAAAATGTGAAGATGCAGTAGATTTATCAGTGGAATATATGATGAAAAAAGATATGAAAAGTACAAAAAAGCTTATAAGACAAGATGATGATATTGATATTTTAAGAGAATATATAAGAGATAGAAGTATTGAACTTATGGCTTTAAAGCAACCTTTGGCAAGAGATTTAAGATATATTTATTCTCTTAGTGATATTTCAACTGAATTAGAGAGGATAGGAGATTATGCCACAAACATTTGCAAAGAAAGTTTAGACATAGGAGAAGAACCTTTTATAAAAGAAATGATAGATATACCTGCAATGAAAAATATTTGTGTAGAAATGTTAAGAAACTTAGGGAATGCATTAAAAAATGACGATGCAGATTTAGCTTTTGACATTGCAAAGAAAGATGTTGAAGTAGATGAACTATATGAAAAAGTTAGAGAAAGTTGTTTACAAGTTATGCATAATAATCCTGATGAAAATATAAATCAAGGTTTACGACTTGTATTTATAGCTAGATACTTAGAAAGAATAGGAGATCATATTACTAATATATGCGAAAAAATTATCTATGCAAAAAACGGAAAAATGATAGAAATAGGATAAAAAATTTATTGAAATACTATCAATAATAATACTAAATATATTATACTAAATAAGTACAAATGACACCGGTGGAGGGATATGACAGGAATGAAGAATTTTATAGGGATGAGAACTTTAAAAACAGGTATAGCTGTTATTTTGACCTGTATATTAACAGGGTTTGCTGTAGATAATATGTTTTATGCAGCAACAGCTTGTGTTGTAACTATGCAAGACACAATAAAAACGTCTTTTAAAATGGGTTCACAAAGGGTATTTGGGACTTTAATAGGAGGTTTAGTAGGATTTCTTTTATTTTTAGTAATACCAAAGAATCCAATTTTATGTGGAATAGGTATTATGATAGTTATAAAACTTTGTGAAATGTTTAAACTATCGTCATTAGTAGTATCAAGTGTTACTTTTTTCTCTTTATATTTAGGTTATATAAATAGTGCACCGCTTACCTATTCTTTACAAAGAGTATTTGATACTTCTATAGGAGTAATAATGGGGCTTATAATTAATTATGTCATGGCAAGACCGAACTACTATAACAATACTATGAATGAATTTATTAAAATTAAAGAATTATTCAAAGAAAATGTGAGAAATATAGTTGTTGATAAGAATGATTTAGATTTAAAGTCAATTGAAATAAAAATAAAAAATTCGGAAGCAATCTATTCAAAGCTTATTGATGAAATAAATTATAGTAAAATAGATTGTAATTTAGATGTTATAGATAAATCATTAGATTTATGTAGACAAATATATTTTCACATAAAATCAATAGAACTTTTGGAAAAAGAACTGTTTTTAACAAAAGAAAATCATAAACAACTAAAAAAATTATACAAAAACGAAGAAAAGTTTATTGAGATTAATGATGATGAAAGTCCTGTATTTAACTTTCATTTAAATAAGATATTAGAAAAAATTAAAATTTTAGATGATTTAGTTGATGTAAATAATTAAAAATAATTTGTATAAAAGTTCTATTTTAAGGACACAATGACAGTATAAAATATAACAAAAAGAGTGGTTATAAATGAAGAAGTTAAACAAAAAATTAATATCAAAATCATTTGTTTTTTTTATGTTATTTATACTAGTTTTAGTGTCGGGAGCAAATAATACTACTAATGGAATTGAAAATGAAAAAATTGCATATATAACTTTTGATGATGGACCATCTAAGTATACAAAGCAGATAGTTGATATTTTAGATGAAAATAATGTCAAGGGAACATTTTTTATGTTAAATGATAATATGATAGTATTTAAAAATGTTGTTCAAAGACTAGTTGATGAAGGACATGGAACAGGATTTCACGGTGTGACTCATGAATTATCTAAACTATATGAAACAGAAGATTCAGCTATAGAAGAATTTAAAACTTGTAATAGAACATTTTATAACATAACAGGAAAAACTTCTAGACTTGTTAGAATACCATTTGGAAGTAAACCTAATATGTTAGAAAGTATATATAATAAATTTGTTGAAGAAGGATTTTTAGTTTGGGATTGGACCATAGATACAGAAGATTGGAAATCATCAACAGATCAAATACTTAGCAATATTTTATACTATGCAAGGGATAAAAAAGAAATAGTAATTTTATTGCATGAAAATGAAAGAACAGTAAGTTGTTTAAATGATATTATAACTATATTAAAGAAAAGAGGTTATGATATTAGACCTATTACAGATGATATAAAACCGAAAAATTTTTGGTAACAACTAAGGTAGTATAGAATAATATATAATTAAATTGACAATAATCCTAAATATTAGTTATAATAAGGAGTAATAATAATTTTATATAAAAACTGTGAAAAAGAGGAGTATGTAAATACACTACAAGAGAGGAAAATCAATAGCTGGAAGATTTTCTTAGTAAATGTTTACAGAAGGTAGCTTTGGAGTTTCTAAACTGAACTAATAGTAAGTTTAGACGGTGAGAATCGTTAAAATCTATTAAGAGTCACATAACTCAAAGAGATATAATTGATAATAAATGAGTTAAGTGGAATTAAGGTGGTAACGCGAGCTTTTCGTCCTTATTTGTATAGGATGAAAAGCTCTTTTTTAATTATTAGGAAATTATATTTTATCTAATAATATGATAAATTTTATAATGATATAAAAATAATTATTTTGAAAAAGATTGATAATGTAAGGAGGAATTAACAATGGCAATAAAAAACTTATCAAAAACTTATGATCCAAAAGATTTTGAAAAAAGACTTTATGATGAGTGGTTAGACAAAGGTTACTTTAAATCAAGTCCAAATCCTGATAAAAAACCTTTCTGTATAGTTCTACCACCACCAAATATAACAGGACAATTACACATGGGACATGCTCTAGACCATACTTTACAAGACGTTCTTATAAGATGGAAGAGAATGGACGGTTACGAAGCTTTATGGCAACCAGGAACTGACCACGCATCTATAGCAACAGAAGTTAAAGTTTGTGAAAGAATAAAAGAACAAGAAGGGAAAACTAAGTACGAATTAGGTAGAGAAGAATTCCTAAAAAGAGCTATGGATTGGAGAAATGAATTTGGTAGAAAAATAGTAGACCAAATGAAACAATTAGGAGACTCTTGTGACTGGGATAGAGAAAGATTTACAATGGATGAAGGATGTAACGAAGCTGTTACAGAATTCTTCGTAAAACTTTATGAAAAAGGTCAAATATACAGAGGAAACAGAATAATAAACTGGTGTCCAGACTGTAAAACTACATTATCTGATGCTGAAGTTGAACATGAAGAAAAAGATGGAAACTTCTATCATATAAAATACTTCATAAAAGATAGTGATGAATTCTTAGAAATAGCTACAACTAGACCAGAAACTATGCTTGGAGATACAGGTATAGCAGTTAACCCAGAAGATGAAAGATATGCTCATTTAGTAGGAAAAACTGCAATACTTCCATTAGTAGGAAGAGAACTTCCAATAGTTGCTGATGACTATGTAGATAAAGAGTTCGGTTCAGGAGCAGTTAAAATGACTCCGGCTCATGACCCTAATGACTTTGGTGTAGGTGAGAGACATAACTTAGAACAAATCAACGTTATGAACGAAGATGGAACTATGAATGAACTTGCTGGTAAATACCAAGGTATGGACAGATATGAGTGTAGAAAACAATTAATGAAAGATTTAGATGAAGCAGGATACGTTATAGCTATAAAAGACCATCCACATTCAGTTGGTACTTGCTACAGATGTCATACTGTAATAGAGCCAAGATTATCTGAACAATGGTTCGTTAAAATGGATGAATTAGCTAAACCTGCTATAGATATATTAAAATCAAAAGAGTTACAATTCGTACCAGAAAGATATGACAAAACATACTTACAATGGTTAGAAAATATAAGAGACTGGTGTATATCTAGACAGTTATGGTGGGGTCACCAAATACCTGCTTACTACTGTCAAGAATGTGGTGAAGTAACAGTAGCTAAAGAAATGCCATCAGCTTGTAAATGTGGATGCACAAACTTAAAACAAGATGAAGACGTACTAGATACATGGTTCTCTTCTGCTTTATGGCCTTTCTCAACTTTAGGATGGCCTCATAACACAGAAGAATTAGAATATTACTATCCAACAAACGTACTTGTTACTGGATACGATATAATATTCTTCTGGGTTGTAAGAATGGCATTTGCAGGAATGTTCTGTATGAATGAAAAACCATTTGACCACGTATTAATACATGGACTTGTAAGAGATTCTCAAGGTAGAAAAATGAGTAAATCTTTAGGAAATGGTATAGATCCACTTGAAGTAATAGACCAATACGGAGCTGATGCTTTAAGATTCATGTTAGTTACTGGTAACTCTCCAGGAAACGATATGAGATTCTACATGGAAAGAGTTGAAGCAGCTAGAAACTTCGCAAATAAATTATGGAATGCATCTAGATTTGTATTCATGAATATAGATGAAGAAATAATGAACGGTGTAACTAGAGATTCTGTAGAAGCTAACTTAACAATAGCTGATAAATGGATAATATCTAGAGCTAATAATGTTGTTAAAGAAGTTATAGACAACATGGATAAATTTGATTTAGGTATAGCAGCACAAAAAATCTACGACTTTGCATGGACTGAGTACTGTGACTGGTATATAGAAATAGTTAAACCAAGATTATATGGTGATGATGTAGAAGCTAAAAAAGCTGCTCTATACACTTTAACTTATGTTCTTGAAACTATATTAAAATTATTACATCCATATATGCCTTTCATAACAGAAGAAATATATACTTATCTTCCAACTGTAAAAGGAAGCATAGTAATAGCTAACTGGCCTCACTACAAAGAAGAAGATAACATGGCAAGTGAAGAAGAAATGATGGAACTTGCAATGGATGGTATAAGAAATATAAGAAATGCTAGAGCTGAAATGGATGTTCCACCATCTAAGAAAGCTAAAGTAATAATAGTTCCAGCAGAAGGTAAAAAATCAGCTGTAGAAGCTACTAAAGAGTACTTTGTAACTTTAGCATCTGCTTCAACAGTAGAAATAGTTGAAACTGAAGAAAATATACCAGAAGATGCTGTATCTGTTGTTATAAACGGAGCTAAAATATTTATACCACTTGATGAATTAGTTGACTTTGAAAAAGAAAAAGAAAGATTAACTAAAGAAAAAGCTAAATTAGAAAGTGAAATAAAAAGAGTTAATGGAAAACTTTCTAACCAAGGTTTCTTAGCTAAAGCTCCAGAAAGCTTAGTTAACGAAGAAAAAGCTAAAAAAGAGAAATTCGAAGAAATGATGAAATCAGTTCTTGAAAGACTTGAAAATATAGAAGCAAAACTAAAATAATCTCTTTAGAGATTATATCTTAAGCTGAATGACTTTGCTATAACTGCAGTCAACTCCGTTGCTTAAAATAATAAGACCATGTATAAGAAAAATTCTTATACATGGTTTTTTTAATTTGATTCAAATTATGTGATAAATCTCAAAATGTATTATAATAAAAGATAGATATTTAATTTTGAGAAATAAGAAGATTTTTATTATAAATACTTAAAATTAGTCGAGGAGGAAACACAATGAACTACCAAGAGGCAATAAATTTTATAGAAAACTCTCATAAATTTGGAATGAGATTAGGCCTAGAAAATTCTTATAAACTGTTAGAATTATTGGGAAATCCACAGGACAAGCTTAAATTTATACATGTAGCAGGTACAAATGGAAAGGGTTCTGTATGTTCTTTTATTTCAAATACATTAAAAGAACAAGGATATAAAGTAGGTCTATACACATCTCCATACTTAGAAACTTTCACAGAAAGAATTAGACTAAATGGAAATAATATACCTGAAGAAGATGTGGCAAGAATAATAACTATAATGAAAGATAAAATAGAGCAGATGGCAGTAGAGGGTCATCCTTATCCAACTGAATTTGAAATAGAGACAGCTATGGCATTTTATTATTACTGCGAACAAGAAGCTGATTATGTAGTATTAGAAGTTGGTTTAGGTGGAAGATACGATGCAACTAATGTAATCAAATCACCACTTGCCAGTGTAATAGTTTCTCTAAGCTTAGACCATATAGGAGTACTTGGTGATACTCTAGGTAAAATAGCTTATGAAAAGGCTGGTATAATAAAAGAAGATGGTATAACTGTTGTTTATAAACAAAAACCAGAAGCTGAAGAAGTTATAAAAGAAGTGTGTAAAGAAAAAAATTCTAAATACATAGAAGCTGATTTTAAACATTTAGAAATTAAAAAATCTGATATTCATTCACAAATATTTGATTGCACAATATTAGGTGAAAAATTTGAAAATATGGAAATTAAATTAATAGGTGATCATCAAGTAAATAATGCAGTATTAGCTTTAACAGTTATAAAAGTATTAAAAGATGAAAGAAATATAGAAATAAGTGAAGAAGCTATTAGAAGAGGATTTTTAAATACTGCATGGCCAGGAAGAATAGAAAAGATAAAAGATAATCCTGTATTTATAATAGATGGTGCTCACAATGAAGATGGAGCAAAATCTTTATCAAAAGCTTTAGATAAACACTTTAAAGGACGTAAAATGACTTTATTAATCGGTATGTTAAAAGATAAAGATATTGATAGTGTATTATCGTTACTTATGGATAAATTTGATAAAGTAATAACTACAACTCCTAATAGTGATAGAGCTATAAGTTGTGAAGAATTAAAAGATAAAGTACAAAAATACGTAGATGATGTAATTGCTATACCTAATATAGAAGATGCAGTTAAATATACATTAGAAAATGCTAAAGATGACGATATAATAATATCAGCAGGTTCTTTATATATGATAGGAACAGTAAGAACATTAGTAAAATAATAAATTTTATTATATATTTAAAAATCGTAGGATGATATTATTCCTACGATTTTTTATAAGTTTATTATAAAGATTCAGTTATAGCTTTAGCTAATTGGTCTGGACATGAAGTATCCATAGAACGGCAAGTAGTTCCTTTTAATTTTTCTGCAACTTCTTTAGCATCTTGACCAACTATAAGTCTACTTATTCCGCCAAGATTTCCGTTACATCCACCTTCAAAGTTAGCCTCTTGGATTATATTATTTTCATCAACTTCTAAAGTTATTTTACGGCAACAAACACCACTAGTTTTAAATTCTATTTTCATATATGTACACTCCTTAAGCCTAAATATTTCAAAGAATATCATAACAATAGAAATAATATAAAGCAACTATATAAGAGAATAATTATATATTTAATCTAATATATTATTATAGTATTAAAATTATAGAAGGGAGGGAAATCTATGAAGGTGTATGTTTCAAATTATCTATCAAAAAGTATAAGCATAATAGACTATGATACTCTAACTTTAGAAAAGGAAATTAAGCTAGATGAAAATATTTATCCCCATCATTTCTGCATAGATAAAGAGAAAAATAGAATGTATTTGCCAAGTTCAAGTAATGGTATTTTGTATGTGCTAGATATGAAAAATGAAAAAATAATTGATTCATCATCAATTGGAGGAAGTTTAACACAGATTGCTATGTACGAAGAAGAAATATTTATAGCTAATGAAGACTCAAATAGTATTTATTTCTTGGATAGAAATACACTAGATCCAATCGGCATGATTTGTGTGGATGATATGCCCCATGGCTTTTGTTTTGATTTAACTAGAAAAAAATTATATGTTCCATGTATGGACTCGATTACATGTATTGATATTATAAATAAGATTATCGAAAGTAAAATAGATATAAATTTAAAAGCATGGCATGTACAATTGGATAAATATAAAGATGAAATTTATATATCCACTTTGGATGGTAGCGTAGTTGTAGTTGATGAAAATACTATGACGATAAAACAAGTCTTTGAGGAGTTTTTATTACCGGTAGAAATATCATTTAACTATAAGGATAAGAAAATTTATGTAGCGGATTTAGGATATAAAAATATAAAGATGTTAGATTATAATCAAGGGAAATATATTGGTAGTATAGATATTGATGGAATACCTCAGGGATTAGAAATCTCCCCAGATGAAGAACGATTATTTATATCAGATACTCAAAAAAATTCGGTAAAAGTATACGATACATTAACAAATCAACTTATTAAAGAGATAAAAGTAGGA
>JALFMW010000093.1 GCA_022782605.1 Clostridium sp.
TGATGGCGAAAAAGTAAAAATATATAACTGTAATGCTGAGGATAAAAATTCATTAAGTTCAACTTATATAAATGATATCGAAGAAGATGTAAATGGGAATATATGGATAGCTACTGATAGTGGATTAGATTTTTTAGTCACAGATTCAGATACTATTACAAGAATGAAGGATATGGAAACAGATAAATATAATCTAGGAAATTTAAAGATCACTTCATTACTAAAAAGTGAACAAGAAGAACATATTATGTGGGTAGGAACTGAAAAAGGTTTGATAAAAGTGAATGTTTTAAATAACACAATGGAAGCGTTTTATCATAATGAAAATGATTCAAACTCATTAACTAATTCATATATAACATGTTTAGAAAATGGAGAAAACAACACTTTATGGGTGGGAACTAAAAGAGGAGTAAATTTAATAGATAAAGATTTGAAAATAAGTGAAAAGAAAAATAGAGAGATAAAACTAGAAATTTCCAATATGGAAAAAGATAAACAGGGAAATATGTGGATTTCAACTAAGGGTAGTATATTTGTCTTTAATATCAAAGAAAAAAAATCTAACATCATGTATGAAATTGATAATGAAAGAGTTACAAAATTAGATGTAAATGGAAATGAAATAGAGCAGGTTTATAAAATTAAAAATATAGACATAAATCTTTATAATAATTTTATATTTAATGATAGTAACAATAATACATGGATATCTAGTAGTGATGGTGCAATAAGGATATCAAAAGATAATATTGATATATTTAAGCAAGATGTAAATTTAAAAAACTCAATTACAAGTAATATTGTAACTTGTTTTTATGAAGATGCTAATGGAACAATATGGGTAGGTACAGATAAAGGTGCTAATATATTAAATAATAATATTCAGTTTAGCAATTTTAATAAAAAAGAAATAAGTAAAAAAATAGTATCTATATTAGAACATAATAATCAGATATGGGTGGTAACTAAATTTAATGGAATATATATTTACGATATAAAAAGTGGTGATTTAGTAAATAAATTATGTGAAGAACGTGATTTAGTTTTAGACAATAGATATATAAAGAATTTATTTAGAATAGATGAACAGTATATTCTTATTGTAACTAACAAGGAAGTAATACCCCTTGATACAAATGATTATTCTTATAAAAAACTACCACTTGGTGATGGTTACTCATCAGAATTAAGTTATATATATAATGATGGAAAAAATATATGGATAGCAAGTACAACGGATTTTTATTCTTATAATATAAAAACTGGTGAAAAAACATATTATAGTGAAGGAATGAGTAAGTTTGAAATAAATTCTGGACGTATAAAATACATATTACAAGATAATAAAGATGAAAATATTATTTGGTTAGGTGGTATTGATACAGGTTTAATTAAATTTCACAAAGAAAAAGGTGTTTCAAATATATACACAGCCGACTCCACAAATGATAGCTCTATAATTAATAATTATATAAATTGTATAGCTTTTGATAATTCAGGTAATCTATGGATAGGTACAAATATAGGTCTTAGTAAATTTGATGTGAAAAATAATAAATTTTCTTCTTATACTACAGCAAATGGTTTAACTAATAACTTTATAAACTCAATTTTAATTGATGATAGTAATAATATTTGGCTAAGTACCAATAAAGGTTTGAACAAGTTTGATACAGAAAAAGAAAATTTTATAAACTTCACAAAAATGGATGGTTTATATGTAAATCAATTTAATTTAAATTCAAGCTTGAAGGTGTCAAATGGTTATATGGTATTTGGTAGTACAAATGGATGCGTATATTTTAATCCAGATGATGTAGTTGATTATAAAATACAACAAGATGAAATTGTAATTGGTGATATTTTTATTGATCAAAATAAAGTTATTTATGATGGAAAAGAACTGACTTTAGAATATAATTATAAAGATTTATCAATTGATTATTTTTTACCTATTTATGAAAATTTAAATAATATAACTTATGAATACATGCTAGAAGGAATTGATTTAGACTGGATATATATTGATTCTAGAAGTAGATTAGATTTCAAGTCTTTAGAGCCGGGTAAATATACTTTGAGAATAAGGGCAAGAGATGGGCATGGTGAATTAACTAAAGAGACTAGAATAAATATAAGGGTAAAAAATCCTATTTGGAAAACACCCTTGGCTTACTTAATATATGTATCTATAGCATTAATAATAGCCATATATATACTTAATTATGTTAAAATATTACAATGTTTGGTAGATCAAAAAACTATAAATTTAAATAATCAGTTGGAAGAAAATAAAAGATTAAGCCAAGAGATAATAGATCAAGAAAAGTTTAAAAATAATTATTTTGTAAACTTGTCTCATGAACTTAGAACTCCAATAAATGTTATAGTATCAACAGTACAGCTAATAAATGTTGTTAGCAAAAGAAAAGATCTTACACAAGATAAATTTAATGAGTATATGGATATTATAAGGAAAAATTGTGATAATCTATTAAAAATAATAAATGATATTATCGATAGTTCAAAAATAGAGACAGGAAAATATAAAATTAATAAAAAAAATAATGATATAGTATATATAGTTGAAGAGACCGTCCTTAATATGAGCAAATTTATAGAAGATAGTGGGTTATCTCTTATAATTGATCCTGATATGGAGGAGAAAATTATATCTTGTGATGAAACAGAAATAGAAAGATGTGTAGTTAACTTATTAGCTAATGCAGTTAAATTTACTAACGAAGGCGGAGAAATTCGAGTATATATTAGAGAGATTGAAGACTATATTGAAATAACAGTAGAAGATACAGGCATAGGTATATCAAAAGAAGATCAAGAGTTTATATTTAAAAGATTTTCGCAAGTTGGTGATAACAAATCCATAAAAGTAAGTAGTAGTGGTATAGGACTTACATTTGTTAAGTATATAGCAGAACTTCATAATGGATATGTTAAGCTTGAAAGTGAAATAGATAAAGGCAGCAAATTTATCATAGGACTTCCGGACATACAAGAAAATACTGAATGTAACAACAAAAATATATAATATAAATTAAGATGAAGTTACTAAGTATAAAATAAAAAACTTAGTAACTTTTTCTTATGTTTAAAAGCATAAAAAATAAAAATAAGTATAAGATAAACTATAAATGGAGAAAAATAAAAAATTTTTTAAAAGTGAACACTATATGTCCACTTTATTTGGTAAAATTTAAGTTGTTATATTCAATATATAGCATAAAAATGATGTTTATATATAAGTAAAAATAATACAGCAGGGATATTAAAGACACAATATATAGATATCTTGAGAGGTTGTTTTAATGAGACTATTAGATATTTTATTCTATTTATTAAGAAATAATTCTAATGTGACAATTAAGAGTCTAGCTGATATTTTTAAAGTATCTACAAAAACTATAAGAAGAGACT
>JALFMW010000109.1 GCA_022782605.1 Clostridium sp.
ATAAATTATCTATGTAACATTTTTTAAAAGTTTTATATACTCCCTTTGCCATATCATAATCAAAGAAAGGTATACTTTGACCTCCGTGTTGATCGTTTTGATCACTTTGTATAGCTATTGCTGCCAATGCTCCATAACTCATAATACTATTAGGTTCTCTTAAAAAACCATGACCTGTAGAAAATCCACCTTCAAATAGCTTGTCCAATTTAATTTGGCAACATGTTAATGTCCCCATATTTAAGAAATCCATATCATGAATATGTATGTCTCCATTATCATGAGCTTGAGCATGTTCCGGCTTTAATATGAAACTTTTACAAAATTCTTTAGAAACAGCACTTCCGTACTGTAACATTGTACCCATAGCTGTATTTCCATCTATGTTTGCATTTTCTCTTTTTATATTTGCACTACTAGCATCTTTAAATGTTATATCGCTAATAGATTTCATAAGTCTTGTTCGAGAGTTTCTTATTCTACTTCTTTCATTTCTATATGTAATATATTTTTCACTAGTTCTTGCATGTCCACCCTCAATTAAAACTTTTACTACTACATCTTGTATATCTTCTACTCCTGGAACTTCATCCCTGAATTTAGAATTTAATATCTTTATTACTCTTTGAGTCAACTCTTCTGACATTTCATAACTTGGCTTAACATTTTCCTCTTTAGCAACTTCACTAGCTGCCAAAAATATGGCTCTTGTTATTCTATCATCATTAAATTTGACAATTCTTCCATCTCTTTTTTTTATATTCTCTAACAATTAAAACTCCTCCTAACCACCACATATAGTATACTTCCCCAAAACAACATACTATATGTAGTATTGAACTTCAAAAAAAATACCATTTACAGATGTAAAAGGTATGGTTCTATATTATTTATTAGTTCTACATAATATTCTTGAGTCCTTCATCGTTTAAAATAATATATTATTTAAATTTATATAAATTTTATATTTAATTTGTATTTTTGTGGCGAAAATCTACTAATTTCTATACTATAAATAGTAAATATAATTTTAATAAGGGGGACTAATATGTTATCAAAAAGACTTGATATAATTTCGCCATCTTGTACTATAGGAATTAGTACTAAAGTTAAAAATATGAGACAATCTGGAATTGACGTTATAAGTTTAAGTATAGGGGAGCCTGACTTTAATGTTCCAAGAAAAGCAATTGATTGTGGAATAAATTCTTTAAATGAAAACTGTACTAAATATGATTTAGTTCCAGGTTTAACTATTTTAAGAGAAGAAATATGCAAAAAATTATTAGAAGAAAATAATTGTAAATATTCTATAGACGAAATAGTTTTAGCTAGTGGTGCAAAGGATGCTATAACTAATGCTTTACTAGCTGTAACAGATCCAGGAGATGAAGTTTTAATTCCAAAGCCATATTGGGTTAGTTATTGGGAAATGACAAAACTTGTTAATGCTGTTCCAGTTGCAATTGAAACAAATAAAAAAAATGACTTTAAATTAACTGCTGACTTATTAGAAAAATATATTAATCCTAAAACTAAACTACTTCTACTAAATAATCCTTCTAATCCTACAGGTAGTGTTTATACTAAAGAAGAATTAAGAGAAATAGTTGATGTTTGTATAGAAAAAAATATTTACATATTAGCTGATGAAATTTATGAAAGAATTTGCTACAACGATGAATTTATATCTATCGCGTCTTTAGGGGATGATGTAAAGGATATAACTATCACTGTTAATGGTTTTGCCAAATCTGCTGCAATGACAGGTCTTAGACTTGGATATACTGCTTCTAACAAAGAAATTGCTAAAGGTATGAGTGCAATCCAAGGACATTTAGTTTCACATCCATCTTTAACTGCCCAATACATCGGATATGGTGCATTAAAATATTGTAAAGATGATATAGATAATATGGTTGAGACATATAAACATAGAAGAGATTTAGTAACTACTAAATTAGATGCCATGAAGTATGTTAATTATGTTTATCCTAATGGAGCATTTTATGTATTTATAGATTTATCACAAGTTGCTAAAAAATATAAGTATAATGAAAGTTTCTCAGTAGAGTTTTGCGATGAATTCTTATCTAAGTACAATGTTGCAATAGTTCCTGGACAAGCTTTTGGAATAGATGAGTATGTTCGTATTTCTTATGCTTGCTCAGAAGAAGAATTTATAGAAGGTTTAAATAGATTGGAGAAATTTATATTAGAAATAATGGATACAAACAATTAAACTAATATGAATTAACACAAGTTATTTTAGTATAAAATACTAATATATACGAAAAAGCCATGTATATTATTCTACATGGCTTTTCTAGTTGGGTTTTACTTTTTACATGGCTTTTATTTTATATAAAAAAAATTACGTGGCTACGTCCTACTCTCCCAGGAGGTTGCCCCCCAAGTACCATCAGCGCTCAAGAGCTTAACTTCTGTGTTCGGAATGGGAACAGGTGTATCCTCTTTGCTATAATAACCACATAATCTTTATTAAAAAGTATTAACTTTTGTTAGTACTTTCAAAACTGCTTAACATTTAAGATATAACTATCTTGGTCAAGTCCTCGACCTATTAGTATCAGTAAGCTAAATACATTACTGCACTTACACCTCTGACCTATCAACCATGTAGTCTTCATGGGGTCTTAACCTTGCGGTGGGAAATCTTATCTTGAAGTAGGCTTCGCGCTTA
>JALFMW010000119.1 GCA_022782605.1 Clostridium sp.
AAGGTTAAGACCCCATGAAGACTACATGGTTGATAGGTCAGAGGTGTAAGTGCAGTAATGTATTTAGCTTACTGATACTAATAGGTCGAGGACTTGACCAAGATAGTTATATCTTAAATGTTAGCAGTTTTGAAAGTACTAACAAAAGTTAATACTTTATATGAAGATTATGTGGTTATTATAGCAAAGAGGATACACCTGTTCCCATTCCGAACACAGAAGTTAAGCTCTTGAGCGCTGATGGTACTTGGGGGGCGACCTCCTGGGAGAGTAGGACGTAGCCACGTAATCTTTTTTTATTTATAAAAAAGATTTGATGAAAATAATCAATTCGGATAATACTGTTTCATGAGGAACATTATTATTTAAATAATAAAAGTAAATAACTAACATATGGAAAATAATGCAAAACAAAAAGTTGAATTATATTCGAAGTTATGATAATATAAATGTGTTATATGTTTAGGAGGAATCATGGATAAAGCATTTTACATGGAAGAAGCATTAAAAGAAGCATATAAGGCATATAATAAAGGTGAAACGCCCATAGGAGCAGTTATTGTTAAAGATAATAAGATTATAGCTAGAGCACATAATTGTACAGAAGAGCTTCAAGACAGTACAGCTCATGCAGAAATGTTAGCAATAAAACAGGCTTCCAAAAAATTGGGTGGTTGGAGACTTATAAATTGTGACTTGTATGTTACGATGGAACCGTGTATAATGTGTAGTGGAGCAATAATTAATTCTAGAATAAAGAATATAATTATTGGAACTAAACATATCAAAAATAAAAAAATGGAAAAACAACACGAGTTTAAAATGGATTATTATAAAGATAATAATATACAAGTAACCTTTGGTATACTACAAGACGAGTGTTCGCATATTTTACAAAAATTCTTTAAGACTCTTAGGAATAAACATTAGGGAGAGATGGTCGAGGGGTCGAAGGCGCTCGCCTGGAAAGTGAGTATGCGGTAAAACGTATCGTGGGTTCAAATCCCACTCTCTCCGCCAACAAATAAATAAGGTTGTAATTTTGCTGTACTAGATGGGGAGGTAGCGGTGCCCTGTAACCTGCAATCCGCTATAGCAGGATTGAATTCCATCTAGAGGTTTTTACTTTGTGGAGCTGCCCAGAATAAGTGGTGTTGACGCTTAGGTCCTATGCAATGTAAGCTCATGAACTCCGTCAGGTCCGGAAGGAAGCAGCGGTAAGTGATCACTTGCATGTGACATAGGAGTGCCTAGGTTGAGCTAACTGTTTTGGTAACGTCTGTGAAGTATTAGTCAATAGATGGTGTACAGCATTTTTTATATAAATATATTAATCCCTTTTAGAGGGATTTTTTTGTATATAAAATTAATTAATAAATATTATAAAATATATGATATAAATGTATAAGTAATGGAAAAAATTATAGATAGATTTTTATAAAAGGAAAATAGTTTGAAGGAGATGTAAATATGCATAAAGCGTTGTATAGGGTATACAGACCCAAGACATTTGAAGATGTAGTAGGACAAGAACATATAGTAAAAACTTTAAAAAATCAAATAAAGAATAATAATATAGGCCATGCATATTTATTTTCAGGAACAAGAGGTACTGGTAAAACATCTACAGCTAAGATATTTGCCAGGGCAGTAAATTGTCTAAATCCCATCAATGAAGAGCCGTGTAATGAATGTGAGATATGTATTGATACACTTAATGATAATATAATGGATATAGTAGAAATAGATGCAGCATCAAATAATAGTGTTGATGATATAAGAGAGTTAAGAGAAAGTGTAAAGTATACTCCTTCAAAGGCAAAATATAAGGTGTACATAATAGATGAGGTTCATATGCTATCTCAAGGTGCGTTTAATGCATTGTTAAAGACATTAGAAGAGCCACCTTCGTATGTTATATTTATATTAGCAACAACAGAACCCCATAAGATACCAGCTACCATATTATCTAGATGCCAAAGGTTTGATTTTAAAAGAGTGTCATCAAAGGATATTGCTGATAGGATGTCATATATATGTGAGAAGGAGAATATTCAAGCTGAGGATAAAGCATTAAGTTTAATAGCAAGAAACTCTCAAGGAGCTCTAAGGGATGCTCTTAGTATATTAGATCAATGTATGTCATTTGGGAATGATAAAATAGAGTATAATGATGTTATAGAGTTATTAGGAACGGTAAATATTGATGAATTATTCCAGTTATCACAATCTATAATAGATGAGGATACAAAAAAATCACTCCAAATTTTAAATGAATTTATAATTTGGGGAAAAGATATAAGAAACTTAATAAATGATTTAATTGATCACTTTAGAAACCTAATGGTATGTAAAGTATCAAAAGATTTAGATGAAATTATTTCTTTACCAGAAGAAAGCATAGAAAGATTAAAAGAACAATCTAAAACTATTAATATAAATGATTTAATAAGAATACTAAATATTCTGTCAGAAACTCAAGATTCAATGAAATCATCTTCTAATACAAGGATATTGGCAGAAGTTACTATGATGAAAATAGCTCAGCCTATGTTTGATGAAAGTAAGGAAGCATTAATTAAAAGAATAGAGAACTTAGAGAAAATAATAGAAAGTGGTAATATAAAGGTAGTTACAGTTCAAAATGAATCTGAGATAAACACAGTACCTCAAAGAGTACAAGTAGATGAACCACAGGAAAGAAAAGAAGATATAGTATATGAAGAAGTAAAGAGTGAGGATGTAAAACTAGTAGAATCATCTTGGAAGAAAGTAATACAAAAAATAAAAGAAGACAAAAAACTAAGCATAGCGGCTCTTTTAAGAGAGGTAAGTAGTTTTAATGTTAAGGATAATATATTATATCTAATATTTAATGATAATTTCTCATTTGCAAGATCAAGACTTAACTCTAAGGAAACAATTGATTATATTGAGTCAATAATAAGAGAAATATTAAATAGAAGTTTTAATATACAAATATATTTAAAATCAGAAGTTACTAGTTTGAATCTGCAAGAAGAAGTAACTAAAGTTGATAAAGGTTTAGAGATTTTAGAAGATATAGTTAATAAAGATATATTAGAAATAAAAGATAGTATTGAAAAATAATATAATAAATGATAAAAATTATATTATGATATAATCTAAAGATAGGAATTTTAAGGAGGAAGTATATAATATGGCTAAAAGAGGATTTGGTGGAATGCCAGGAAACATGAACAACATATTAAAGCAAGCTCAAAAAATGCAAGAAAATATGCAAAAAATGCAAGAGGAATTAGAAGCAAAAGAAATAGAAGTTTCAGTAGGTGGAGGAGCTGTTACTGTTAAGGTTAATGGTAAAAAAGAAATTATAGATATAGCTATGAAACCAGAAGTAGTAGATCCAGATGATATAGAAATGTTACAAGATTTAGTAATAAGTGCAGTAAACGAAGCATTAAGAAAAGTTGATGAAATGCAACAAAGTCAAATGAGCAAGGTTACTGGAGGAATGAATATCCCAGGATTATTCTAGTAGGTGATAAATATGCAAGTTTATACAGAGCCTATTAATAGGCTTATAGAAGAATTTTCAAAACTACCAGGTGTAGGAAGAAAAACAGCACAAAGATTAGCGTTTCACGTGATAAATATGAATAACAATGACGTAGAAACTTTATCTAAGGCTATATTAGATGCAAAAAAAGAAATTAAGTATTGTTCTATTTGCTGTAATATAACAGATAAAGATCCATGTAGTATGTGTTCTAATAAAAATAGAGATTCTCATATCATATGTGTGGTGGAAGATCCAAGAGATGTGGCTGCCATGGAAAGAACAAAAGAATTTAAAGGTCAATATCATGTACTTAATGGAGTAA
The DNA here is from genome assembly GCA_022782605.1 of Clostridium sp. GTDB lineage: Bacteria > Bacillota > Clostridia > Peptostreptococcales > Peptostreptococcaceae > Terrisporobacter. Next base: position 3,867 of record JALFMW010000119.1, read on the forward strand.
TATCTCCTATGGATGGTATAGGACCTGATATGATAAGAATAAGAGAGTTAATAACTCGATTAGCTAATCAAGATGTTAAGGAAATAATAATGGCAACTAATCCAACTATTGAAGGAGAAGCAACTGCTATGTACATAGCTAGACTTGTAAAACCTATGGGTATTAAGGTAACAAGAATAGCTCATGGTTTACCAGTAGGTGGAGATTTAGAATATGCTGATGAAGTTACTATTTCTAAAGCATTAGAAGGTAGAAGAGAAATATAAAACCAAGGCATAGTCTTGGTTTTTATTTATATTATAGAATAAATAGTTGTAAAGGCAATTTATTGAGCTGATTTAATTTGCATTATACAATTATCAAAGAATAATATAGGGGTGTAGTGTGAAAATGACTATAAACGTAGAAGAAAATAATGAAATTAAACAAGATAAAGAGAAAAAAATTGAATCTAAGTATAAACATAAAGAAAAAGGTTTATCAATAAATAAAAAAAGTAAAAAGATATTAAATAAAAATCAAAATAGCGGTGTATTTAGAAACAATTATAAAAATTATCAATACGATTATGAAGAAGATTTTTATGAACCATATTAAAATAATAAAAGCGTATGGATGCTTTCATTTCCATACGCTTTTATTATTTTTCATCAGATAACACATCAAAAGCAAGTTTTGCTATATCTTGTGAAGCATTAAGTTTTTTTATTGAACGAATATTTTGCTTAGCCATATCGATTCTATCTGGATTATCTATAAGAACTTTAAGAATAATACCTAAAGTATATTTTTTAGAAGTTCTTAATGAAGCACCACAATTAGAAAGAAAGTCTAAATTCTCTTCCTCTTGACCAGGTATGAAGTAAGGAACAATCATGGGAACTTCTTTTAATAAAGACTCTGTAGTCGTAAGTCCTCCTGGTTTGGAAACTAAAATATCAACAGATGCTAATAAATCATTCATTTTATCAGTAAAACCAAGTACACATATTTTTTTATCTATATTATCTTGATTTAAAGCTATAGTTTTATCTAACTTATCTTTTAAAGATTTATTTCTGCCTGCAACAACTATAATTTGAAAATCTCTGTCGATTGAAATTAATTCTGATAAAGTATCTTTTATGCTACCAGCACCAAAACTACCACCCATTAAAAGTACTGTAAACTTATTAGGATCTAGATTTAATTCTGATAGTACAACCGCTCTATCCCTATGAGAAAGGAAAGATTTTTCAACAGGAATACCATAAGGCTTTATCTTATCAGAATCAATACCATCTTCAATTAATAACTCTTTTACATATTCATGTCCAGCAATGTAGTAATCAATTTCATTTTGAATATATGCTGAGTGAGTAGTATAGTCTGTCAAAACAGTTACTAGTGGAGGTATATTTAAATTTTCATAGTATTTATGTAAGCTTTCTGTGAAAGTATTTGACTCATTATTTGCATAAGATATAGAGTTTCTTTTTAAAGTACTTAATGCAATCATAGGGAATGGATGAGTTCCTATAATTAAATCAGGTTTTTTTATCTCTATTAATTTTTTTAGTTTTCTAGAAACTAAAGATGTAAGGGGATTATCTTTAAATTCATTTCTAGAAATTAAATTTGTTTCTGTAAGTTTATAAACTCCACCCCATGCTTTAGGTGTGTATTTTGCTGATTTTTCATAACCTCTAGATATTAATTTGTCCATAGTTCCATTTACTATTTTCAAACTATCTATAATTTCACAATCAATAGTAATACCATTAACTGATTTATTTGTTAATTCTTCTTTTATTGCTCTTGCAGCTCTATTATGTCCACCACCAGTGGATGCTGACATTATTAAAACTTTTTTCTGCATAATTAAATCCTCCCATAAAATTTAGAGTCGTATTGCATTATTTAAAATTTTTATGTAATATAAAAAGTAATTTACTTAAATGATAACTAAATTGAATAATAAAGTTAATAATAATCTAATACAATATTGATAAAAAAACAAGGTAATAAACATTTTTAAGGAGAATTGTAAATGAAAAAAATCGAAATATATACAAGTGATACATGTATACAATGTAAAAAAGCAAAAGAATATTTTCAAAACAATAATTTAGAATTTATAGAATATAATATATCTTCTAATCAAGAATACAAAAGAGAATTAATAAAAAAAGGATATTTATCAGTTCCAGTAATAGTAGTAGAGGGTCAAGATATACTAGGATTTGATTTGACTAGAATCAAGCAATTAACAGGGTTATAAGTATATATACAGGTAAATATAAAAATAAAAGTATAAAAAAGCTAAAAGAGTAAACAATAAAAGTATAAAAAAAATCAAAAAAAGTTTAAAAAAAGTGTTGACGGTTAATTTATAAAATGATATAGTATTACTTGTCCTTGAGACAAGGATAAAACGTCAACAAAAAACTTTGAAAAAAGTTGTTGACAAAAAAGTCTTGAGATGGTAAAGTATTACTTATCGCAAGACAGAGTCAACAAAAACTTTTGAAAAAGTTGTTGACAAAGAAAAGTAGCTTTGATAAAATAAAGAAGCTGAAACAAGCAAAGAACTTTGAAAATTAAACAGTAGGTTAACATAAACGATTCAATTAGAATCGATTGAAACAACAAACAAACCAAGCCAGATATTCAGATAATTATTAGTCTGAGCAGGTAAACAACTTTTATTTGAGAGTTTGATCCTGGCTCAGGATGAACGCTGGCGGCGTGCCTAACACATGCAAGTCGAGCGATCTTCTTCGGAAGAGAGCGGCGGACGGGTGAGTAACGCGTGGGTAACCTGCCTCATACACATGGATAAC
>JALFMW010000305.1 GCA_022782605.1 Clostridium sp.
CCATTTAAAAATGTTCTGATTAAAGATAACATAGGAGAAGGTACTAGGTCACAACTATTCTCTTTGAACGTTGGAACTTTAGCTTGGGTAAATGACGAAAATTCAGAGTTTTACGTTCCAGAAGAAGAAAGAGTTACTACAGTAATATTTGAAAACAATGGTGAAGGTGGAGTTTGTGGTAATATTATAAATGTGGATAATGACCCATATAAGAAAAATATTTCGTTAATATTTAAGAATAATACATTCAGGAAATTCAATGTAAATTGTTTAGGAATAAAAGACTATCAATTTACACCAGACCAATTATATGAAGGAGATATGGCTTGGAGTGCTAGAGGATGTAAAATCAGTAGTACTGTAATCTCCAGAGGTGTGGATAACCCAGTTCCAGGCGGATTATATTATAAAGAAGGTGATTTAGTTACATCTACTCTTTCAAATATAACTAGATTATTTAGTCCATATTATTTTGAAACTGCATTTCCTCAACTTAAAAACGATAATGGTTCAATAAAGAAAGATATGGATATGTATTGCGTTGCTGAAGGGGTTTTTCCATTAAATGGTGAATTTTTAATGTGTGACGGAGATTCTTATTTTGCTGCTGGTTCAAAGATGTCTGTAGGAAGTTTCATGTATACATTAGACAATCTATACTATGTAACTGTTGCTGGTACTCTTGGTGATGTCGAACCTACTCACACAGAAGGCATTGCTATTAACGGTACTTGCGAATTGCTTTGGGTAGCACCTATTGCTAGATACGAAATGAGAAATAAATAAAGAATTATATTCATTATTAGAAGCTAACTAATTATAGCCAATGTTAATCTAAAAGTTAATGCTATTTATTTTAAAATGTAGTATAATATTACCAATTAGAGGAGTGTTTATCATTCCTCTTTTTATTTTATAAATGGAGTTGTATGCGGTGGATGAAAAAGAAGGATTTGATATAATACAAAATCAAGTTAAATTATTAGAGGGAGTAACTCAATTATTAATTGAAACTAAAAAAAGAGAAGAATCCCATGAAAAAACATTAAGGAATATAATTGCAATAATAATAATATCTTTTACAACTATATTATCAGTATTCTTTATGTGTTATTTCTTCAGTAGTTATACTGGGGAAATTCAAGAAAAAAACAGTAATTACAATTATAATGAAAATATAAATAAAAATGTAAAGGAGTGAGTATAATGTCAATTTCATGTTCATTTACTTTATTAAATAAATTATTAGGAATATTAAAACCTGCTAAACCTGCTAAGCCTGCTAAACCTGCTAACCACCACTAGAAGAAGAAGAGGAAAAGTAGTATGGAAGAAAACACTTATATTAAAGAACTTATAGCACAACAACAATTAGAAATAAGAGAAATAAAAGAAGAATTAAAGAAGCAGGTTGAGTTTAATACTCAACTTGTTTTGTTAAATAAAACTGTTAATGATTTAAATGAAACAGTAAAGTCTTTAAAAACTAATGTGGAAGCTATCAATAACAAGCCGAATGAAATGGTAGATAAATTAAAAATAGCTGCTATAACTGCTATTATAACAACAATAATAGGATTTATTTTTGGAAATATTTTAAGATAAGGAGACATGTTAGAATGAATAAAACATTAAAATCTTTATTAAATAGGTTAAATAATAAAGGTACAATAATTTCTTTAACAGCTTTAATAGTATCACTTCTTTGCCAATTTGGGTTAGATATAGATTCAGAAAAGATTTTAGGCATAGTACAAACTATTTGCAGTATTCTTATAATTCTTGGAATACTATCAGATCCTATTGATAACACTGAAGCTTATATCCCTGGCATTAGTGATAAACTAGTAGACAAAGAAAAATAATAGAGGTGTAAAATGGAAAAGATAATGCTAGATATTTTACTTAAATTATTTTTATAGTAGTTGTTTATATCGTAGTAGAAATTATTTACAGAATTCACAATAAAAAGAAAGGTGAGTAACATGGGTTATAATCAAGTTAATATTTCAAGTGGTCATAGTATTAATTGTCAAGGAGCATCAGATATAATTAATGAAGTAACAGAAGCTAAAAAAGTAGTTGACAGAGTTTATGAAATCATAAAAGCTAACGGTAAAGAATGCTATAAATATCATGATACTGCTAATTCTTCAAGTCAAAATCTTGCTAATATAGTTAATTGGCATAATCGATTTAAAGATGGTATAGATGTATCTGTACATTTTAATGCTTGCTATCATACAGATTCTCCTATGGGAGTTGAAGTATGTTACAAAACTCAATCTGAATTAGCTTCTCAAGTTTCAAAATCAATTTCAGAAGCCGGTGAGTTAAAAAACAGAGGTGCTAAATATAGAGATGGTTTATATTTCTTAAATCGTACTAATAAACCAGCAATACTTATAGAAGTATGTTTTGTAGATAGTGTTAAAGATGTTGAATTGTATAGATCTAACTTTGAAATTATATGCCGTGCTATAGCAAAAACTTTAATAGGTAATGTAAATGTTACTACAGTTCAAACTCAACCAACAGCATCTACTACTGTTACAAATACAAAAGTTGAAGATAACTTTAAAACTTGGGTATCAAGATTACAAGCTGAATGTAATAAGCAAGGATTCAGTAATCAATCAGTAGATGGTATTCCTGGGCCTAAAACTTTAGCAGGATGTCCTTTATTAAGAAAAGGTAGTCAAGGAAATATAACTAAGTTGCTTCAAGAAAGACTAGTTAAGATAGGATATAATACAAATGGAGTGGATGGTATCTTTGGTAATGGAACTTATTCAGCTATAAGAGAATTTCAAAAAACTAGAGGATTATCTATAGATGGAATTGTTGGCCAAAATACTTGGAGAAAATTATTAAATTTATAATAAAAATAAATGCCTAGGGGAATTATCCTCTAGGCTTATTTTTATATTCTATATACATCTATATTACTATCTACAAAATAATCTATTAATATCTTTTCACACTTATATCTTCCATCATGTTCTATACTGTAATATAATCCATTTCTTTCTAAATATCTATCTATTTCATCATCAGTACTGTAATGTATTTGTTTATACCATTCATCTTCACGTGAACTTTCTTTTATATTTGTTCCTTCATGTGTATCAGATTCGCAAGATAATGAATTAATTAAAATATTATTTAACCCTTCCATTAAACTCCAAAATATATTCATAATACCCTCCTAACAATATTTTTTAATTATTTTAGATTCTTCTTTTAACATTTTATTTAAATAACTTAAACTTTCTTCTCCAGTATATTCGCATATAACCTTTGAATGCTTTTCTAAATATTCTTTGCTGATGTAATAGTATTTTTGATCGTATGTTTCATCAAACTGTGAATAAACTCTCAACCATTCCCCCCATCCATCGTGACTTCCTAAAGTTTTTAATTCTTTTGATAACATATACCTTTTGTGATATCTTTCATCTAATTGTATTTCTATTACGCTTATTTTCCCACGGTAATATGGATTACACTCAGTAATAAAATTACTCCAATAATTCCCTTTAGATAAATTGCTATCACTAAAGTGACCACATCTATACAATATCATAATTTATACCTCCTTGTATAACTGTTATATGTACTGGAGGGGAAACCCTCCATGAATTATTCTTCTTCATCATCATCTGCAAATGGTGTATTTTCTTCTATTAAATTTTCAGTTATAAAGTTTCTATCAGCTTTACTAAGTTTAACTTCATCACCTTTTTTATAAGTATGTTTCTTTGTTTCATTAATATCTTCTTCGGCTATTATTTTAATTACATTGTAATCATCATCAGTAATTATAGTTACTAAATAATCATTTCTTCCAATTGCTAATAAATCTTTTTCAAAT
>JALFMW010000188.1 GCA_022782605.1 Clostridium sp.
ATACATCTTCAAAGGGTTCCACAGTATTTATTGAACCTCAATCAATAAGTAAATATTCTTTAGAATTGATTTCATTAAAAAGTGAAGAGTCTATAGAAGAGTATAAAATACTATCATATTTGACAGAATTAATTTATGACAAAATTAAAGAAATTAATCTTAATATGGAAATAGTTTCACAGTATGATATGGTATTTGCAAAATCAAAATTTAGTCAAAATAATAACTGTATAACTCCTAAAATAAATAATCATGGATATACAAAAATTATAAAGGGAAAACATCCACTACTAAAAGGGAATGTAGTACCTTTAGATTTTGAAATAGGAGATAAATATAGGAGTTTAATTATAACTGGACCAAATGCAGGAGGAAAAACAGTTACATTAAAGACAGTTGGACTTTTAACGTTAATGACCCAATGTGGATTTGATATACCGGCTATGGAAAATAGCGAAATTGCCATATTTGAAAAAATATTTGTGGATATTGGAGATAATCAAAGTATTGAAAATGCACTTAGTACTTTTTCTTCACATATAAAAAACATAGCTGAAATTATGAGAGAAGCTAATAAAAATACTCTAGTTTTGTTCGATGAAATAGGTTCAGGAACAGATCCAAATGAAGGAGCAAGTTTGGCTATTGCATTATTAGAGGAATTTTATCAAATGGGATGTATAACTATAGCATCAACACATTATGAAGAAATAAAACATTTTGCCAATAAACATCCTCATTTTGAAAATGCAGGAATGATGTTTGATAAGGAAACATTGGAGCCACTATATAAACTTACTATAGGAAAATCAGAAGATAGTAATGCATTGTTTATATCTAAAAAAATGGGAGTAAAAGAAATTGTATTACGAAAAGCTAGAGCTTATATGGATGAAAAAAATTATGATTTTACTTTAGTAAATGAAAGTAAAATATCTCAAAAAACTATTGAGCAAGAAAAATCATCTATAATAAATTTTGTGGATTTTAAAGTTGGCGATAAGGTTGAGTTACTTGACTTTAATGATTTTGGTATAGTTCATAAGCCGATGGATAAACTAAATAATCTTGAAATTTTATATAAAGATAAGTTTATCAATGTAAATGTAAGGCGATTAAAGCTTAAGGTAAAAGCTAAAGACTTATATCCTGAAAATTATGACTTAGAGAGTTTATTTGTGAGTTTTAAAAAAAGAAAGTTGGAAAAAGACTTACAAAGAGGTTCTAAAAAAGCTTTAAAGAAAATACAAAAAGAGATAAAAAATAATAGATAAGATAAAACCCTACGAGTAAAACTTGTAGGGTTTTATTTTATTTAAAGATACAAATCTAAAGTAATTATAAGTAATATTTATAGATAAATAAATAATTATAATTTTACATTATAGTAATTTATTGGTACAATTGACTATGAAATTATATGTAAGGAGAGTATTATTAATGAAAAAACACTTAGAAATCATTCCTGGTTTTTTATTGGCTTTATTTGTAGCATTTTGTGCAAGATTTATAGAGTCAATTTTACCAATACATTTAATAGGAGCTTCAGTAATAGCACTATTTATAGGTATGGGTATTAATCAAATAAAAAAACCTAGCAAAAAAATTCAAGCAGGTTTAAAATTTACATCAAAGAAAATATTAAAATTTGCAATTGTATTATTAGGGGCATCTCTAAGTATAGGTACAATACTTCATGTAGGTAAACTGTCTCTAACTGTAATGGTATTTACATTACTTACTTGTTTTGGTGGAGGATATTATATAGGAAAAATGTTAGGATTAGACTGGAAGTTGTCTAACTTAATTTCTGCAGGAACTGGTATATGTGGAGGTTCGGCTATAGCAGCTATAGCACCTGTAGTAGAGGCAGATGATAAAGATATAGCTTATGCAATGTCAGCTACATTTATATTTGATATGGCTATGATAGTTTTATTCCCTATATTAGGGCAAAAACTAGGTCTAAATGACATGGCTTATGGGCTTTGGACAGGAACTGCTGTAAATGATACATCAAGCGTTGTGGCAGCAGGATATGCATTTAGTGAAGCTGCTGGAGATTTTGCTACGATGGTAAAATTAACAAGAACTTTATCTATAATTCCAACAGTTCTTGTATTTTCAATGATAAATGCAAGACTAAAAAGAAAAGAAAATCCAAATGCAATGCAAGAAAAAGTTAAATTAAATAATATAGTACCTTGGTTTATTTTAATGTTTGTTGCAATGGCAGTAGTGAATAGTTTTGGTTTAATACCTGAGAATATATCTTTATTAATGAAAAATATAAGTAAATTCCTGATGGTAGCAGCTCTAGCAGCTATAGGAATGAATACTGATTTTAATGAAATGAAAAAATCAGGATTAAATCCAATGATACACGGATTTATAATATCGGCTTTAGTTGTAATTGTGGCAATTGGAGTAGAATATGCAATGGGAATAGTATAATAAAAAAGATGGAGGTGTGGTTTCACACTTCCATCTTTATTTTTATTTACTTATTAATTTTAATTCAACTGGAGCAAATGCTTCAACTGTTTGACCAGATAAGAATCTATGTGCTAAATTAACAGCAGTCTCACCTATAAGTATTGGTTGCTGAGCGATAGTTGCTGACATTTCACCTTTATCAACAGAAGCCACAGCATCATCAGTGGCATCGAATCCAACTACCAAAACATTATCCATATTGGCATCTTGTAAAGCTTTTAGAGCTCCAAGAGCCATTTCATCGTTTTGAGCAAATACTGCATCAATATCACCTTTTGATTGAATTATGTTTTCCATAACAGAAAGACCTTTAGTTCTATCAAAATCAGCACTTTGCTTAGTTATTATATTTAAATTACTATTTTCTATTTCATTATCAAATCCAGCACCTCTGTCACGAGTGGCAGAAGAACCAGCTATACCTTCAAGTTCTACAATGTTTGCGTTATCTCCTAATTGATTTATTAAATACTGAGCAGCCATTTTTCCACCTTCTGCATTATCAGAGGCAACGTGAGAGACAACCTCACCGCCGTTGGCGGCTCTATCAACTGTTATTACAGGAAGATCTAAGTTATTTGCAACCATAACAGATGCTATAGCAGAATCTGAATCTACAGGGTTTAATAAAACCACATCAACATCCTTGACAGATATATCTTCCATATTAGAAACTTCTTTGGCTGGGTCGTTTTGAGAATCCAAAACAACTACATCATATCCAAGTTTTTTAGCTTGATTTTCAATTCCAGTTTTTAAGTCTACAAAGAATGGGTTGTTTAAAGTTGAAACAATAAGCCCAATCTTTTGAGTGTCACTATTTGTATTTTTACCACATCCAACTAATAATGATGAGCATAATACAAATGACATCATAAGGGTAGCAAGTTTTTTTAACATATTTACTACCTCCTAGTTACTTTTTCTATCTAAAAGTACAGCTACTAATATAACAGCACCTTTAACCATCATTTGATAGTATGATGATACGTCTAATATATTTAAGGCATTACTTAAAACACCAATGATTAATGCACCTATTATTGTACCAGTTATTTTACCTTTACCACCAGTAAGAGAAGTTCCGCCAAGAACTACAGCAGCTATAGCATCAAGTTCATATCCATCTCCAGCAGTAGGTTGAGCAGAGTATAATCTAGAAGTGATTATTATTCCTGCAACTGCTGCAAGTATTCCGCTTATTGTATAAACTGCTATTTTTACTTTATCTGTATTTATACCAGAAAGTTTTGTTGCTTCTTCGTTTGAACCTAAAGCATAAGTATATCTACCCATTTGAGTATTTTTTAATATATAAGCACAAAATGCAAATGTTATTATCATTATTAAGGCAGGAGTAGGTATACCAAGTATCTTTCCTCCACCAATTTGTCCAAAGTTTAAAGCTAAATCTCCGCTTCCAAGTGTTATTGGTTTACCATCAGTATAAACTAAAGTTAAACCTCTAAGAATAGTCATAGTAGAAAGAGTAGCTATGAAAGGTTGTAACCTACCTTTTGTTATTATAAATCCATTTATAAATCCAACTACAGTTCCTACAACTAAAGCAGCTATTACAGCTACAAATATATTTTGACCAGATACTAGTAAAGAGGCACAAATTGCACCACTTATGGCAAGAATAGAACCTACTGATAAATCTATTCCACCAGTTAATATAACAAATGTCATACCTGCTGCAATTATTCCATTTACTGAAGTTTGTCTTAATATATTAAATATGTTTTTTGTACTTAAGAATGATGGGCTTAGTATTGAAACTACAAGAATTAGAGCAAGTAGTCCAACTAAACTTTTATATTTTATTAATGTTTCTTTTAAATCTAAATTATTATGCTGTTGCTTCACTTGAGTTGACATCTCTGTGATCCTCCTTAATTTCCACTGCACATTTTAATATTTTTTCTTGAGTGGCATCTTTTATATCAAATTCTCCTGTTATTTGACCATGGCTTAAAACTAGAACTCTATCAGATAGACCTAGTAATTCAGGCATCTCAGAAGAAATCATAATAATTGCTTTTCCTTGTGATTTAAACTCATTTATTAAATCATAAATTTCTTTTTTTGCACCAACGTCAACGCCACGTGTTGGTTCGTCTAATATTAATACATCTGGATGGATCATAAGAGCTTTTGCTATGGCAACTTTTTGTTGATTTCCACCAGAAAGATTTTTTATTAATTGTTCCATATTAGGAGTTTTTATTCTTATTCTATCAATATAACTATTAACTCTTTCTTTTTCCTTGTTTTTATCAACTACAAAAGAGTTTGAAATTCTTTCAAGAGAAGATAAAGTCATATTTTCTCTTATTGATAAATCTAGAATAAGTCCATCACCTTTTCTATCCTCACTAACATAAGCTATTCTATTTTTCACACCGTCAACTGAAGATTTTAGGTTCATTTGCAGATCTTTGTTTAATTTCATATCTTTTTTTATCATAGTACCACTTTCAATAGGGTAGTGGCCGTAAATAGTTTTAGCTAGTTCACTTCTACCAGCACCCATAAGTCCTGATATACCAAGTATTTCACCAGCTTTAACTTCGAAAGAAATATCTTTTACAAATTTATTAGATACATTTTCTAATTTTAAAATTGTTTCACCTTTTTCAACTTCTAAATGAGGGAATTGATCAGTTAATTTTCTACCAACCATCATTTCTATCATCTTATCTTCATCAAGGTTTGATATTTCTTCTTGTCCAACGAATTTACCATCTCTAAGAACTGTTATATAATCACAAAGTTCAAAGATTTCCTTTAATCTATGAGATATATAAACAATAGCTTTATTATCAGCTTTTAATTCATTAATAACTTTGAATAAAGATTCCGTTTCTTTATCAGTTAAAGCATCTGTTGGTTCATCCATTATTATAATTTGAGCATCTAGAGAAAGAGCTTTAGCAATTTCTATCATTTGTTTTTCACCTATACTTAGGTTTTCAACAAGTTCTCTAGAGCTTTTATTTATATTTAATCTTTTTAGTAAAACTTCACTATCAGCATGTAATTTATCAAAATCTATTCTAAATCCTTTTTTAGGTTCTCTTCCTAAGAAGATATTTTCACCTATACTTAAGTCATTAACTAGATTTAATTCTTGGTGTATTATAGCGATACCTTTATTTGTGGCATCCTTTGGTCCTTTAATATCTTCTTTTTTACCTTTATAGAAGATTTCACCACCGTCTTTTTTATACACACCACTTAGTATTTTCATAAGTGTTGATTTCCCAGCACCATTTTCACCCATAAGAGCCATAACTCTACCTTCGTAAAGTTCAATATTAACTCCATCTAATGCCTTAACACCGGGAAACTCTTTAACTATATTTGTCATTTTTAAAATTGGTGTTTTCATTAAAATACTACTCCTGATTTTAATATTATGTTAGCATAAGGACTGCATTCTCCAGTTCTTACTACTGCCTTACTGTCTTTTGTTAAAACTTTAAATTCTTCATGACTTACTTCTTGTAAGTTAGAAACTCTTTTCTTTATTGCTTCATAAACTTCTGGATTTTTTTCTTTTATTTCAGAAGCTATTATGGCTTCTTCAACACATAATTCTTCAAGAACTACATCTAAAGTTTGAATAAAAGTAGGTACATTATGAGTTAAAGCTAAATCAATTCTTTTAGTTTCTGGAGGAATAGGTAAACCACAATCTCCAATTGTTAAAGAATCAGTATGTCCCATTTGACTTATTACATAAGATAATTCACTATTTATCATTTTTGTTTTTTTCATAATTACCTCCCGAAGTTTTCAACGTCTTTTAATGTTGGTAGAGAGCTTTGAGCTCCTTCTTTCATAACAGATAAAGCACCTACTTTAGAAGCAAAGTCCATAGCTTCTTCCATAGTTTTGTTATTTGATAGAGCAACTGCCAAAGCACCAGTAAATGAATCACCAGCAGCTGTAGTATCAACTGCTTCAACTTTATAAGCTGATTTAAAGAATGATTTTTCTTTGTTTATATATAAGCTACCTTTAGAACCAAGAGTAACTATTAATTCTTTGACACCTTTTTCGATCATTTTATTAGCTGCTTTATTTATATCATCTTCATTTTCTATTTTTAATTCAGATATAATTTCTAACTCAGTTTCATTAGGAGTTAATAAATCAACATTTTTTATTATCTCATCATCTAACTTAACTGCAGGCGCAGGATTAAGTATTGTGTACTTATTTAAGTCTTTTGCAACTTGTAGTGCATATTTTACAGTTTCAAGTGGAGTTTCTAATTGTATAACCACTATATCGCTATTTTTTATGCAATCTATATTTTTATCTATATCATCTTTAGTTAATTCAAAATTAGCTCCTGGAGCTACAACTATAGCATTTTGTGCATTTTTATCTACAGTTATAAATGCTACACCAGTAGAGCAGTCTGCTGTATGAATATGATCTGTATTAACATTATCATTATTTAGGGCTTCTATTAATGTTTTACCAAAACCATCATTTCCAACTTTACCTATCATAGAAACATTTCCTTCTAGTCTAGCCATTGCAACTGCTTGGTTAGCCCCTTTACCACCTGGTACTTCTTTGAAATTTCCTCCTAAAAGAGTTTGTCCAGGTTTTGGCATTGTATCTACATTAACAACTAAATCCATATTTAAGCTGCCTATAACGCATATATTTTTCATGTGTTACCTCCAAAGTTGTATTGTATACATATTA
>JALFMW010000259.1 GCA_022782605.1 Clostridium sp.
GTATGAGGAAGAGTAGAACTAATGTATATCATAAAACAACACATAGTACTGGGAAAAATCGTAAATTTATAAGCTACACAAAATTAAGTGACGGAGAAGTAGCTGCATTAAGTAAACTTAGTATGATAGGATCAATAATAGGAGCTGTTATAGTAGGAACTAAGCCAACAGAAGAAGAAGTAGAGGCTGCTAGAATTAAGGAAGAAGCTAGACAAGCTAGTAATAAAGCTGGATATTCAGCAGTAGAAGCTGAAGCTAATAGAGAAGCAAGAATAGCTGAATTAGAAGCTGAATTAGCAAGATTAAAAAATGAAAAATAGTAAATAATAAGGAGATTTATTAATATGAAAAAGATGTTAGTATTATTGGTTATGTTACTAATGGTTGGTTGTGAAGCTAAGGATACAGAAAAACCAAAACAAATTATCGAAAAGGCAGTTAAACAAGAACAACAAATAGAAGAGCCTAAAGAGGAGGTTAAGGAACAACCTAAGAAAGTAGAAACTAAGGAAGAACCTAAACAAGTAGAAAAAGAGCTTCCTAAGAAGGAAGAACCTAAGAAAAAGGAACAAGACGATAATATAGATCCTGAAACTGGATTAGCTAAAGTAAAAGATGGTACACATCTAGAGGAAGAAGCTAAAAAACAAGAAGAAGAAGGGATTATAGAGCCAGAAGAAGAGTATAACGAAGAAGACGATGAAGATTGGATAAGGGAATACGGAAATACAGACGAGGTTGACGATTATAGCGAAGAAAACGGATATAATTAAAAAACGAAAGATGTATATAATATTAATAGTACTTTTATATTTTACATTTTTTATTAGGAAGTTGAGCCTGGTAAACTTGACTTCCTCTTTTTTATGTAAAAATACATTAATATCAAGAAGGGAGGGGTAATATGGCCTTAAGATATGAAATATATGGAGTTAAATATAAAGATGAGTTAGTATATATAGGTAAAACCCAATACGGAATGCCTAAAAGAAGAAGCAAACATAAATACGAAGCTTTCACACAAAATTATACTGATGATTTCCATGTGTTCATAAGAGAAGTTGGTTGGGATAATTTAGAATGGCTTGTGATTGAAAAATGCAATAGCCAAGAAGAAATATCGAATAAGGAAAAATATTATATTAAACAATTAAAGCCTAGGTATAATAAACAAGAAAAACCTTTCAATGTTTATGATTTGGACAATAATTACATTGGTGAATTTAGCAATATATATAAAACTGGAGAAGTGCTTAATATAAACCCTAAATATATAAGTAAATGTTTACATGGTGACATTAAAAAAACTCAAGGGTATATATTTAAGTATGTAGAGGAGGTGATATAAATGGCTGGCAATGAACCTTTAAGATTACAATTATCTAAACGCATATTCAATGATGCGTTCTACCCTTTATTATTTGATTATTCCCACAGATATGAAGTTTATAAGGGTTCTGCTGGTTCTTAACTCAGGAAAATCACATTTTATCAGCCAAAAGCTAATAATTAAAGCTATTAATGACGATAACCGAAGAATACTGGTATGTAGACGCTGGGGATCTACTGTTCGTGAGACTGTATGGCAACTTATAGTAGAACAATTACGCTTCTTTAAGATAGATGATATGTGCCAATTTAATAAGACTGATAGAACTATTGTCTTACCTAACGGCTCAACATTCATATTTTTCGGTCTAGATGACGAAACGAAGCTGTTATCACTACAAAATATCTCAGATGTTTGGGTAGAAGAGGTGTTTGAGTGTTCTAGAGACATAGTAGAACAGTTATCTCTTCGTATGAGAGGTAACAAGAAAAACCAACAGATTTACCTATCATTCAACCCTATTTCTAGTAGCTCATGGCTATATGATTTCTGTGAGGGAGATAGCCAACCAGCTTCATTTATCTATCATCAGTCAACTTTCCGTGATAATCGTTTCCTACCGGAAGCTTATGTTGCTTCATTAGAGGACCTTTATCGTACTAATCCTGTAAAGGCTAGAGTATTCTGTGATGGTATGTGGGGTGTGGATACTGAAGGTTTAGTATATCCTAACCATAAAGTAGAGGATTTTGACATAGCTAAGATGATTAAAGAGACTGATTTTCCTATAAAGGTAGGGGTAGATATAGGTTTCCGTGATCCTAGTACTTGTGTTGTCTCATTATGGGATAAGCTTAATAAGAAAATCTATATAATAGCCGAATATTATCAAAGAGCTGCGACATTTGAAGAGGTATGTGGTGGTATAAAAGCATGTACTGGTGGAGATAAAGTTACTGTATATGTTGATAATGCTGATCCTAGAGCTATAGAATACTTTAGACAAAACGAAATAAATGCATATCCTTGTAAGAAGGGAGCTGACAGTAATAAGCTATATATGACATTCCTACAAAACCATGAGATAATATGTCATCCTAGTTGCGAGCATGTAGCTGAAGAACTTGAAAACTTTGTCTTCTTAAAGGATAAAAATGGTTATTACTGTGACGATAAGACAGACCATGCATTCTCACATACTCTAGATGCTCTTAAGTATAGTTATTCAGACGTTTATCGTGCTAAGAAGCTTAGCTCTATTAATTTAAAACTTGGAATATAAGGAGGTAATAATATGAATGAACAACAATTTTTAGATTGGTGTAAAGATGAGGTAGTAAAATATACAAATAGTCATTTAGACAAATCGGATAAAAAGGAAATAACAAAAGATGATGTATTTATGGTTTGGTGCTGTAAAACACTTCAAAACAATAAAGCATTATTAAGTACTACTTTATTTGATGGGATGTATTATGAATGTACATATAACGGAGACAAAGAAGAGATGTACTTTGACGCTTATAAGAAATGGGAAAATAAAAAGATAGTGAGATAGGAGGTAAATATGAAATTTTGTAGAAATAAGCTAGTTCCTGAGTATATAACTGGAAAACAGGAGCTTAGCAAAGAAGATGTCGTTAGATTGCTACAAGAAAGTGAGATATTCTTACCTAAGTATAATACTAACGAAGATTATTTTTATGGAAAACACAAAATATTAGACAGATATTTTGATGATCCTAGTAAGCCTAATAATCAAGTCATGTGTAATATACCTAAGTATATTGTGCAAGTAAGAACTGGGTTCTTTAGTAGTTCACCACTTACTATGGAGTCTCGTAATGAAGAGTATATGAATGATATTAGGGATATATTGGATCAAAATGACTTTAAGCAAACATTTAACCAACTAGATACATACTGTTCTATATTTGGCCACAGCTTCTTAGTGCTTTACATGAATGATGATGGCAGAATAACATTTACAGCACAAAACCCTAAAGATTGGATATATGTGCGTGATAATAGTCTTGAGAAGAAGCCTAAATTTGCTATTAGATATTATGCTTGGTGGGATGATGTACAAAATCTACAAATGTATGATATAGAACTTTATACAGATAAAGAGATAATTAACTACGAAGGAAGCCCTGTAGACCTAAAGGAAGTAGGACGTAGACCTCATTATTTTGACGGACTACCAGTAATAGAATTTATGGAAAACGAGTCACGACAAGGTTCATATGAAAATGTTATCAGTTTAATAGACACTTATGAGCTTATGCTATCAGACACAGCTAATACTATTAACTATTTCTCAGATTGTTACCTAGTACTTACTGGAATGCAAGAGACACAAGCTGAAGATATAGCAAAAATGAAAAATGATAGAGTATTATTAGTACCTGAAGGATGTCAAGCTTCATTCCTTACTAAAGATGTATCTGAAAACTATAATGAAAATATGCTTAAGAGACTACAGGAACAAATATTTGTAGTTGCATGTACTCCACTATTATCAGATAGCTCATTCTCTAGTAACTCATCAGGGGTAGCTATTCAGTTTAAATTATTTTCTATGGAAAAATCAGTACAACTTAAAGAAAACATATTCAGAGCTGGATTTAATAACTTATTTGCACTTATTAGAGGAATGATAAATAAACTAGATAGAAAAAGTTATACCGAAGATGATAAGATAATACAAACATATACTAGATCATTGCCAATGGATTTATCTGCATTAGCTGACTCTATCAGTAAACTTAATGGTGTTGTGTCTAGAAGAACACTTATGACTCAACTAGACTTCGTATCAGATGCCGCTTTAGAGGAAGAACAATTAAGAAAAGAACAAGAGGAACTAATAGACTTAGAAGTTGATAAAGCTAAGAAAATGTTTGACGCTACTCCGCAACCTACTATGAATAATGTCGGAAACAAGAAAGATACAGTTGGCGATAATATATTGCAAAATAAAGGAGGTAATAAACTTGAGTAATGCTAATAGAGATTATGTTATAGTCTATGATGTTAAAAATAGCTCACTTATTTTAAGCAGACCTTTAATTTTCTACATAACAGATAAAAATACTAGTAACATATTTGTAAAATTAGTAACAAAAGTTAGTGTTGAGGATGGAATAGACCGATATACTGATATAGAGAATGCATCAAATTATGTATTAACGATGAGGGTAATTAAGCCAAGTAACGAAGTTAAGAGTCTTGAAGCAACTCAACACGAAGAAGGAAGCATATTTCAATTTGACTTAACTGAAGACTTTAAGGATATACCTGGCAAATATATATGTGAGTTGACAATAAGCACTATAGTAAGCTCAAGACAAGAACTAACAACGTCAGATCCATTCAGCTATGAAGTTAAGCGAAGTATATTATCTAATGCTGGCGAGATTATAGAGACTGAGGATACTACTGTCGAAAAATTACTTAACAATTTGGATACAACAAAAACTGAATTTAGTTCGCAAATTAAAAATATTGAGAATAAACTTCATTATATAACACCAGAAATTTTTGGGGCTAAAGGAGATGGCATTGTTGACGACACAGAAGCATTGAGAGAAACGATAAAATATGCTCTTAATAATTCAACAATGATAAGATTAGAAAAAACATACAAAACAACTGATACTTTAGTAATAAGTGGAGATCTTAAAATATTTGGTGAAAATGCAAGGATAATTTATGAAGGTACTGATTATGCAATAAGAGTAACTAGATCATCAAATGCAAATATAAATATTTGTAAAATATCTGCTTTAAATGGCGGCTGCATAGAAATATATTCTACTTCAGGTAGTGATTATGTTCAATATTTAACGATTTTTGGAAAAGAATTATATGCAAAAAATAAATGTATTTTTTTTAACGTTACTGGTGGTTGGACAAATGAAATAGACGTATATCATTATGCTTTTAGGGCTGGTAATTATGGAGTATATGCTGATGCTTTAAATCAGGACAGGATAAACGGTATAACTTTTAAAGATGTTGCAGTTGAAGGAGTTGAAACAGGGTTTTATATAGCAAATAATTGTCATTACTGGTCAATATTAAACGCAAGATATTTGGAATCATTCACTACTGCAATCGAAACGGTTGGTTTAGTAGAACTAAATATTATTGGATATTCTGCATTTTATTTTTCTAGAGATACAGAAGTAAAATTTTCAAATCGAACTAAGGGTGTAATTATTTCACCAATTACAAAAGATGATGGGGCAACAATAAGTTATATAGCTGAAATAACAGAAGGGGCTGTAATTCCACATTGTTACAGAAATTATATAAATTTATATAGTAAACCAAATATAGTATTATCAAAGGAAGCATTTTATAATTATTTTCTAGTGAATGAAAATACTGGATCAATAACTTTATCAAGAGCATATGGAATTCCTAATGGAATTAATGAATTTATTGTGAAATGTGATTTTAATTCAGGTACTGATTTCACAATATACAGTTCTGATGGAAATATAATATTTAACAATACAACTAATAATGGATGGTTATTTTTAAGATTTCAATGGTTTAAAGAAGTCGGATGGAAAATCGAAAAAGTTTCTTATTTAACCCCAACTAAATAATATATAAGATTTAAATTACAAACTAAATAATTAATCCATTAATATATCGAAATTGACACATACTTCCCCACATGTGTCAATTTCGAACTTTTACTTGTTTTGGTTATAAAACTCGGATATTACAGTCGAAGGACTTAAAACTGGAGGAAAAATATGGACAATAATCAAGAACCACAAGTTCAAGAGCCAGCTGCTGAAAAGATGTTCACGCAAGCTGAATTAGATGAAATAATAGGAAAAAGATTAGCTAAAGAGAGAGCAAAGTTTGAAGAACAACTTAAAAGCAAAGTTGGTGAAGCTGAAAGACTTGCAAAATTAAACGAAGAAGAGAGAGCTAGAGAAGAGATAAAAATAGCTCAAGATAATTTA
>JALFMW010000314.1 GCA_022782605.1 Clostridium sp.
CTTTTTTCATCAAAAATTTCTAATTTGGTAAGATTATCTCTATATCTAGTAATACCTACTGGAACTATTGCCGCACTATGAACATAAGGGCGAAGGCTAGCTAAGTCTTCTAGTGTTCTTTCTAATTCTTCTTTATCATTATATCCAGGACATAATACTATTTGGGCATTCATTTCTATACCTGCATCTGCTAATCTTCTCATTGTGTCCATTAATTTGCCTGCAAATTTGTTATTTATCATTTTTCTTCTTAGCTCAGGATTAGTAGTATGTACAGATATATTTATAGGGCTAATTCTATATCTTATTATATTATTTATATCATCTTCACTCATATTTGTAAGAGTAACAAAGTTACCTTGTAAGAAAGATAATCTTGAATCATCATCTTTAAAATAAAGAGTTTCTCTCATTCCTTCAGGAAGTTGGTCTATAAAGCAAAATACACATTTATTTCTACAACTTTTTGCTTTATCTATTATAGGATTAGTAAACTCTATTCCTAACTCTTCATCATAGTCTTTTTCAATTTCATACAGATAAACTCTACCATTTTGTTTTTGAATTTCTAATTCAATGTATTCATCACTAATTAAAAACTTATACTGTATTATATCTTCTACTCTTTCTCCATTTATAGATAGAAGTATATCTCCTACTTCTATTCCAATTTCATCAGCTATGCTATCTTTATAGACTTTACTGATTAAGTTATTTATATTTTTTACATTAACTTCCATGCTATATTTTCACCACTTTTCCTATATGTATTATCTAATTATAGATGTAAATACATCATCTTATCATACATGATTTAAAAAAATTAGTCAACTTGTATCTACATCAAAGTAACTTAATATACAAAAGGTACCCACAAGGTACCTAATGTTTTACTACTATGAGAACTTCATCAGATATTTGATGAACCATACCATCTACACATTTTGCCATTAGCAATGCTTTTTTTTGTAAATCATCATCATCATTGGCATAAAAAATAGGACATCCACCTGATGTATTCATGTTCTTATCTGTAGTTATTACTGCTAGTGTATATGAATTAATGCCTATATCATTTCCCATTTACTCATTTTCCTTTCCTATAATTTTTAAATTTTTAAGTGATAAATTCTTTCCTTTAGCACTTTCTAATACTGGACATGACTTTACGGCTTCTATTATTTTTCTTTCATCTCTTTCCATTGGTATAAAAGCTATATATAAAGATCTGGTTTCTGGGTCTACTCTTGGTATGGGAGTAAAAGCCGGCTCATTACTTTCTCTAAATATTCCAAGTCTTGAATAAAGGTTGTAGCATATTACTTGTCTTTGACCTGGATAGCTTAAAATTCCTGCATTTGTATAACTATTATTTTTGGGTCTTATTTCAATTCCTATACCATGTTTTATATACCTTTCTCTATCACTTTTTAAACCTACATTTGTTATTCCCTTTAAATTACCAACTTTTAATACACAATCATCCTCAAAACTAATATCCACTATAGATACTTCTGCTATATCTGATATGGATTGTCTAGATAATAATTTTCTAAGGATAAAAGCTACTATTAAACCAATAATTGTACTTATTATTATAGATGGATTTTCACTTAATTTGACTTCATTATTTAATGCCCAAAAAGAAGCTACCGTTATAAAAGATGTAACTATACACATATAATTTCTTATTTCATAAGTTCTAGCTATTTCTTCTATAAATGAGTTCCCCCTTGGAACTAATTGTGTTGATTCTAAATCTTGTAAAGTATCTCTTCTATTACTTCTTACTTGCCTAAATTGCTCTGCAGCTAACGATAAAAATGTTATTGATGTATATGATCTATTTACTAAGGCTGGTATTAATAATGCTCCTAATGATGAAGCTACAAAAGCCAAAACTATTTGTGATGTCAATATATTAGGCTGTGTTGGATATTGTTTATCATCAAGATTTAACATAATTAATCTGGATATAATACCAACTATTATTCCTATAAAAAATATTTTGTCCATTTACCCACCTCTTTTAATAACTTATTTAAAAAGAACTGCTTTTTTCTTATAAGCACTTTGTTTACCTTTAGATGTTTCTAAAATAGGGGTACTTCCTGCCACCTGCATAAAAGTTATTTCATCTTTTAATAAAGGTATCATAACTATTACCACAGATTTCTTATCCAAATCTGTTTTAGAAATTGCTAATAAATCACTTTCATCCACATCTTTATCCATCCCAAGATGAATATATATATTGTGCATTATTGCTTTTTGTTGACCAATATCATTAACTATGCCAAAATCACTCATACTCTTTGGTACTATTTCTATAGCAAGCCCTTTTTCTAAATATTTTTTTCTGCTATCTTTTAAACCAATATTAGTCATAACTATATCATTAACTTTTAAAATTGGCCCATCAAATGATATTTTAGCCATATAAATATCAGCTACATCATTAACACTTTTTCTTCTAAGTAATCTTCTAAAAATTAAAGCTACTATTACTCCTCCTAAAATAGCTAGTAGCGTACAGCTTAATATACCAGCATCATATTTTCTTGCCACATAAATATAAATTATAGAAGATATGAGTGCTGAAAATAAGCTTATATAACTTCTAGCTTCATATGTAGATGCAATCTCATTAATATATGGCTGACCCTTTTCTATTATCTCATCTTTCTCAATATTTTCTAAAGTAATTTGTTCTTGTTGTGATAAACTTTGAAATTGTTGAATTCCTACAGCTAAAAAAGTTAATGCTGAAAATTCTTTATCGATTAAAGCTGGTAGGGCTATGGCCCCTAAGGAAGATGCTAAGGCAGCCACTATAATTTGTTCTATATAGTCTTGTGGTCTTGAGGGATATTGTTTGTCTTTTACTCTTAGCACAAAAAATCTGCATAGTGTTCCTATAATCATGGCAGTAATAAAAGCATGTCTAAATAAGGCATCATTTACTTGGCTATCATTCATAAAACTAAATCCTCCTAATAATCTATATTGGAATATAAATTTAAAGTTGTTACTAAAAATCTATAAATTTAGTTTGTGCAAAAAATAAAAAAAATTTCCTATTAGTCTAGGAAATTTTTGTAGGTATAGTCACTATAAATTTGCTACCCTCTCCAAGTTTACTCTCAACACTGATATTACCTTGTAGTGAGTTTACTATATGTTTTGTAATGGCAAGTCCTAAACCAGTCCCTCCAACTGATCTACTTCTCGCCTTATCAACTCTATAAAATCTTTGGAAAATTTTATCTTGGTCTTCTTTAGGAATACCAACTCCGTTGTCTATAACTTCAATTGTTATTTCATTATTTCTTGTAAATTGATTTATGATTACTGTTCCACCTTCTGGTGTATATTTAATTGCATTATCTATTAAGTTTAAAAATAATTGTTTAATATAGTCTCCATAAGCTTGTATTGCTACATTTTCATCTTCAAAATTATAATATATTTTTATATGTTTTGAAGATGCTATATAACTAATCATTTCATAAACTTCTTTAAATATATTATAAAGTAACACATTTTCTGTAACTAAGTTATTTTTACTTTCTATAGATGAAAGTAGAAGAATATCTTCTATTAATCGTTTTAATCTATCTGATTCTTTTTGAATTATAGCTAAAAATCTATTTCTTTTATCTGAGGGTAAATCTTCATTTATAATTAAAGTTTCTACAAATCCATTTATAGATGTTAGAGGTGTTTTTAATTCATGACTAACATTAGCCACAAAATCTCTACGCATATTTTCAAGTTTTACTATCTCAGTTATGTTTTCAATGTTAATTATAGAACCTATTATGGCATTCTTAGAATTTTGTAAATATACAGGGTCGATTTTCAACTTATAAACTGTTTCATCTTCTAACTTTAATTTTTCACAGTTATTTTCTTTACTTCCTATGTATTTTTCAATTCCATTTAGAATCTTTTCAACATGAATAACTTGCTTTATATTTTTTCCTTCTTCTTTTCCTATGCATTTACTTTTTATCATTTTACGAGCTTCATCATTAATCAATATAATATTTCCATCTATATCAATTACTAATATTCCATGAGAAATACTTTTTAATACAGAAGTTAATTGAAGATGTTTATACTCCACTTCTTCAATTGTATTTTCCATGGTCTCCATCATAAAATTAAAATTTCTACTAAGTTCACCAAGTTCACCCTTAATAGAGTTATCCAATCTTGAATGAAACTCTTTATTACTTACTTTCTTAGATATTTTAATAAAACTCTTAAGAAATCTTCTAAGTGTTATTGTATATCTATATAGTAATATAGCCACACTACACGCCAATAACATAATAAAAAAGTAAATACTATTAATAGGTTCTATATCCATATACAATTCTCCATTCCTTACTCTATTTTATAACCTATTCCCCTTATCGTTTCAATATATTTTTCATTACTATTAGAACCTTCAATTTTTTTTCTTAAGTATCTAATATGAACATCCACTGTTCTTGTTTCTCCATAAAATTCATATCCCCATATTTTGTCTAATAAAAAATTTCTAGATAAAACTTTTCCTTTATTTTGAAGTAATATTTTTAATAAATCAAATTCTTTTAGGGTCAAATCTAGTTTTACCCCATCTTTAGTTACTTCATGCTTAATTAAGTCTAGGGTTATATCTTTTAAAGTTAAAACTTCTTCTTCTCTATTAACATTTATATTATATCTTCTTAAAACAGAACTTATCCTTGCCAATAATTCTTTTATACTAAAAGGTTTAGTAATATAGTCATCTGCTCCACCTACTAATCCTTCAACTTTATCACTTTCCATATTCTTGGCTGTAAGCATAATTACAGGTGTGTTTTTTAAATCCTTATCTTCTCTTATCTTTTTCAATACATCTATGCCACTTATATTAGGTAACATCCAATCAAGCAGTATTAAATCCGGTTTAATTTCCTTTGCTTTTAAAAAGCCATCAAATCCATCATATGAATAATCTACCTCATAATCTGAAGTCTCCAAATTAAACTGTAAAAGCTCTACTATATTTTCTTCATCATCAATTACAAGAATTTTGGTACTCATTATTATTCCCCCTATTTAATTTGAATCATAGTTCCTATTCTCTTTGGCGTTTTATTATGCTTTCTATATGAATAGAATTTGTCATGATTACAATTTGTACAAATTTGAAGATTTATTATATTTTCATCCTTAACATTACAATCTTTTAATGTAAGTTCATTAATTTTCCATAAATCTAAAAAATACTTGTCATCTTTTATTATATCGAATTCTCCCGCATGATTTGCTAAATTTGTGTTAAATTTTTCAACCAAGTCTTTTGATACTTCATAACAGCATGGCCCTATAGACGGTCCTATAACACAAATTAAATCTTCTGGATTTGACTTATAATTTTTTATCATCTCATCTATTGTATTTTTACATATTTTATCATAAGTTCCTCTCCACCCTGCATGAGCAACACCTACAGCCTTATTTTTAGGATCTATAATTACTACAGGAACACAGTCTGCTGTTAATATTAATAATGGAACCTCTTTTACATTGCTTATTAAAGCGTCTCCATCAATCCTTTGACCAATATTTTTTTCATCTATTTTATTAACAATACTAGAGTGAATCTGAGAATTCCTAGTTAGATTAGTCAGATTAAATTCATCTTTGCTAAATGTTTTAAATAAATCATCTTCATTTTTTGCATCTATATTAGTAGTTGTTATAACCAGGTTAACAAAATCTAATTCTTTTTCTATTCTATCTACTTTTATATAATTTTCCATATTACTTATCCTTTTCCATTAAAATAGTTTTTAATTCATTAACAAATGTATTTATATCTTTAAATTGTCTATATACTGAAGCAAATCTAACATAAGATACTTCATCTATGTCTTTTAACTTATCCATAATCATTTCACCAATCATTCTTGTTTCAATTTCTGTCATGTAATTTTTATTAATTTCATTTTCTATGTACGATATTACACCTTCAATTTGATCCATTGAAACTGGTCTTTTTTCACATGACTTTATAAGACCATTTTTTATCTTTTCTCTATCAAAATATTCCCTTGTATTATCTTTTTTTATTACCATTATAGGCGTTGTCTCAATTGTTTCGTAAGTTGTGTATCTTTTTTTGCAAGATTCACATTCTCTTCTTCTTCTAATTGAGTTACTATCTGTATGTCTTGAATCTACAACTTTAGATTCTTTATAATTACAATATGGACATTGCATATTATTCCTCCTTAGTTAAATTAAGTTTTATAATTTTATTTCATCAATGTCTAGTTTTTTATCTGAACCTATATTAACTATTATTGTATCACAGCCTATTTTTAATATATCATTCCAAAGTATAACATCCACATCCATACCTCTTGAGAAAAAGCTTCCACCACCTTCTCCTGTTGTTGAAAAAGATATTACTTTACCTTCATTAACATCTATATCTATGTCTGTAATAAAACCCATCTTCTTTCCATTTTTTACATTGATAATTTCTTTATCCATTATATCAGATACTCTTATCATATTATAACATCCTCCTTAAAAATACAAAAAAAATATTCTTTTTAATATTTCTATGCAAAAAAATCCTTAGTATTCTTCTACTAAGGATTTATTGTTAGTATAACTTTTAATTAAATATATTTTCTCATGTTCTTTAGAGCATTTTTTTCAATTCTTGAAACTTGTGCTTGAGATATTCCTATTTCATCAGCTACTTCTATTTGAGTACGCCCTTTATAAAATCTTAAATCTAACACAAGTTTTTCTCTATTATTTAATTTTTTTATAGCTTCTTTTAATGCTATTTCTTGAAGCCAATGTTCATCAGTATCTTTTTTATCTTGTACTTGATCCATTACAAATATAGCATCTCCATTGTCTTGATATACTGGATCAAATAAGGATATAGGATCTTGAATTGCATCAAGAGCCATTACAACTGACTCAACATCTAAGTCTAATTCTTTTGCTATTTCTGAAACTGTTGGTTCCTTTGAATTGTTCCTAATTAATTTTTCTCTAACTTGAAGAGACTTATAAGCAATATCTTTTAAAGATCTACTAACCCTAATAGGATTATTATCTCTTAAATATCTTCTTATCTCACCTATTATCATTGGAACTGCATAAGTTGAAAACCTAACATTTTGACTTAAATCGAAATTATCTATAGCTTTTATAAGTCCGATACAACCTATTTGAAATAAGTCATCAATATTTTCTCCTCTATTGTTAAACTTTTGAATAATACTTAAAACTAATCTTAAATTTCCCCTAACAAATTGCTGTCTAGCGTCCTCATCCCCTGCCTTGATTTTAACTAGAAGATCCATCATTTGATTATTTTTAAGAACTGGCAGTTCTGACGTATTAACACCACAGATTTCAACCTTATTAATTTGCATTAGTTTCAGTCCTCTCTTAAAAGATTCTTTATATGAAATTATTTACATATCATATATTTTTATACTTTTATCGAGATTTTATTTAACTTATACGAATTTTTTCATTTCCTTTTTTAACCTGCTAATAATCTTTTTTTCTAATCTAGAAATGTAAGATTGAGATATTCCAAGTATACTAGCTACTTCTTTTTGGGTTTTTTCATTACCTCTAGTTGTTAATCCAAACCTTAATTCCATAATTTGCTTTTCCCTATCAGATAGCTTATCCAAAGCCATAAACAATAAATTCTTATCTATTTCTTCTTCAATTATTTTATATATCTCATCATTTTCTGTTCCCAACACATCTGATAGTAATAATTCATTGCCATCTAAGTCTGTATTTAAAGGTTCATCGAAAGATACTTCTGCTTTTTTCTTGTTGTTTTTTCTAAGATACATTAATATTTCATTTTCTATACATCTAGATGCATAGGTTGCTAATTTTATATTCTTATTAGATTTAAATGTATTAACAGCTTTTATAAGACCTATCGTTCCTATAGATATTAAATCTTCAACATCTATTCCTGTGTTTTCAAATTTCCTAGATATATATACCACTAATCTTAGATTTCTTTCTATCAATATCGTTTTTACACTATCATCTTTGTCCAATCTATCTATCAATAATTTTTCTTCATCTGGTTTCAAAGGTGGAGGCAATATATTTACACCACCCATATAGTACATTCCATCAGATTTAATTAAACCTAATTTTATACCTATACTTATTACCAAAGAATTTATTTTCCACTTGATTTTCATTAATGTTAGTTTCAATTGTAACCCTCCTCATTTTAAGATTTAAGAAAGTATACTTGGATTTAATATAACATTATAGTTATCATCTTTAAAATTAGATATTCCAAGCACAATGTTTCCTATCTTTTTATTATCTACTAGTAAATAATCAGCTTTAAATCCTAGTATCATACTAGTTTTATTGCTTGTTGCATGATTATAAGGAATTAGTCTTACTCTAGATGATATATCTTCATTTAAACTACTTATGATTTCCTCTGCTAGAATTACATCAACATATTCATAATTATATTTTTCAGGCAAATATTTTTGTAATAAACTTGAATTCACCATAACTACATCACTTTTAGTTAAAGGATCTTTTAAGAGATTACCACTATCTAAAAGAGCAATACATTTTAAATCTTCACCTAAAAACCTTATAGTTACTTCTTTGGTAAATTCCTTAATATGATTAATTAATGTAATATCAGAGTATATCTTTTTTAATATTTGGCAACTTGTATATGCACAAATTATCAAAAATGATATTTTAAAATGACTTATACCTGTAAAATAAATTACAAAATATGTACTTCCGCAGATAAAAAAGTTTACTAAAAAAAAAGTTATAAGTATTCTTATAAATTCCTTTTTATCAGAGTAAATGAATGATGTCATTCCTATAATTACTATAAAAACTGCTTTAGAGGGTAATGTATAAAGTAAGCAAAATTTTGGAAATAAATAGATAACAGAATATATTGTTCCAATTACAGATCCAATGAATCTTCTTATATATGTATTCGTATTTTTTGTTAATATGGAAGTACAACTTATAATTATATAATTTATTAATAGGTTTTCAATAATGTAAAGGTCAACATACATTAATTACTCCCCCTTTTTATGTTTATATTATAAGTCAGTATAAAAAAATAATATGTCACTTTTAACAGTCGAAATCCAATTACTTTAATATAAAAAAACACAAAAAAAGGAAAAATTCTTCTTTTTCCTTTTTGAAATAATATTTTATATCTATTTAATCAGTATAAAAAAATATATATTGTTCACAATTTGTTATAATTAATAATTTGCTTTATAGTAATTAATATGCTTAACAAATATATAATATAACAAAAACAAGAAGCCTAGGCTTCTTATTTTTTTATTACATTATTTTCTATTTCTTCTTAAGAATACTGGAATTGGTGGTAAGTCATCATCTATATCATAACTTGGCTTTTTAGGTTCCACCTTTTTTTCTTCTATTTTTTGTTCTATTTTCTCTTCTTTAGTTACTGCAACCTCTTCAACTGCTTTTTTGCTAACTATTTCTGAAGGTCTATTTGTTCCTCTGTTTTTGAATGATTCCTCAAATCCTTGAGAAGGATTACTCTCAAATCCTGTCGCTATTACAGTTATTGTAATATCTTCTCCTAAATCTTCTCTTATAGATGTTCCAAATATTATGTTTGCTTCTGGATCACATGACTCCGTTACTAAACTTGATGCTGCATTTGCTTCAAATAATGTTAAGTTAGCTCCACCAGCAACATTAAGTAATACTCCTTTAGCTCCTCTTATAGAAGTTTCAAGAAGTGGTGATTGAATAGCTTCTTTAGCAGCTTCTATTGCTCTGTTTTCTCCACTTGCAGTTCCTATACCCATATGAGCAAGTCCCTTATCCTTCATTATAGATGTAACATCGGCAAAGTCTAGGTTTATAAGACCTGGCATTTTTATTAAGTCAGATATAGATTGTATACCTTGTTTTAATACATTATCTGCTATAGAGAATGCATCTACCATAGAAGTATTTTTTTGAACTATTTGTAATAATCTATCATTAGGTATAGTTATCAGCGTATCAACACTAGCCTTTAAGTCTTTTATACCTTCTTCTGCATTTTTCATTCTTATTTTACCTTCAAATCCAAAAGGTTTAGTCACTACTCCTACTGTAAGTATCCCCATTTCTTTTGCTAACTTAGCAACTATTGGTGCAGCACCTGTTCCAGTTCCTCCACCCATACCTGCAGTAACAAACACCATATCTGTTCCGTCAAGTAAACTTACTATTTGCTCTCTACTCTCTTCAGCAGCTTTCTTTCCAACTTCTGGCTTAGCTCCCGCTCCTAGTCCTCTAGTTAATTTTTCTCCGATTTGAATTTGATTTTCTGCCATAGAAGATAATAACGCTTGCTTATCTGTATTTATAGAAATAAAGTCTACTCCTTTTACGTCTTCTCTTATCATTCTGTTAACAGCATTGTTTCCACCGCCACCAACACCAATAACTTTTATAACAGCATCATTGTTGTCAGTCTCTATGTCAATTCTATTATTACTCATTATTTTAACCTCCCTATCTTCTGAATTAAACAGTTATGTATTATTGATTATATCATTTTACTAATTCTTTTTGTTAAATAACTATTCTTAATTCATAAAAATACTAATTTTCATTTATATTCTTATATCTTTACAATAGATATATAACAATTAATCTAATTTTCCTGTCTAAATATATCGATAAATATCTTTTAAAATAAAATAATATAAAAGCTTTCTATTCTCTATAATATTATACTCTTAATATCAATGTTTTGAAAATAGATATTTTCTAATTTTATTAAAAATTTAAAATTTTTATCGTTAAAAATTGTATTATTATATTTTCTTATTAAGTCACATTTTTTCTCCATTATAAATTTTACTGTGAAATTACACTAATATTCAAGTTATTTTTTCAATATTAATGATTTTTTCTATTTTTCTTAATTTTTAGTTATTATATGGACTGTATAATATATAGTTATTATATGTAAAATCTATTTTTCCGTATAATTCTTTTCTATTTTGTAAGTCTACAAGTATTTTCCTTAATTTTGTAATATTTTTTTCAATATTATTATCTTTATTAAGATATATTGTAATACCTTTTTTTTCCTTCATGTTAATTGTTGATTTATTTCTAAAATCAATAATTTTAATTCTTTTTAATATATTTTCTTCTTTTAACTTTGTGCATAGAACTATTAATTTTTTCTCATCATTTTTATTTACAAATTTTAATGATTGATTATTTAAAGTATATTTAACATATATCACTGGTTCATTTTTTTTATTTTTTTTTATCTGATCCACAAAATTCCCACTATTATCTATGTATGCATATGACTTCCCATTATATATAGGTCCTATAATATTCTTTTCTTCTATATTTACAATTAGTTTATTTGGAATCTTTCTTTTAATTTCACAATTTTCAATATAAGAACTTTCTTTAAGCCTATTTTTTAAATTATTTAGATCATAGAAAAATATATTTTTATTTTTCTCTATGTTTAACAAACCATTAACATCCTCCTTAGTTAAATACTTGTTATTATTTATTTCTATATATTTCAAATAAAAAAAGTCACTTTTTAAGAAGAAACATGTACCAAGCACAAGCAATAAAGAAAAAAATAAAATTCCCATAAGTTTATTAGCATTTAATTTTTTTCTTTTTTTCAAATACACCCCTCCTTATTTTTTTATTTATATATAAAATACTTCTTTTACTATAAAAATCCCTACAAAAAAGTTTTCTTTTTAATAATCAAATTATGACAAAAAACTATAAAAGACCTAACTGGCCTTTTATAGTTTTTTAATATCTGCACCTAAGCTATTTAATATACCTTCTATATTTTCATATCCTCTTTCAACATGATAAACATTGCTTATTTCACTTTCACCTTCAGCAGCAAGGGCTGCAATAACAAGTGCCGCTCCTCCTCTTAAATCCGGACATTTAGTTTTAGCTGAATATAATTTATCAACTCCATTAATCCTACATAAATGATTACTAATTATTTCTGTATTTGCACCCATTTTATTTAGCTCACCACAATGCATAAAACGATTTTCAAATATTGTTTCATAAAAAATATTACTTCCCTGACTAAGTGTCATTAGTGCCATCATTTGAGCCTGCATATCTGTTGGAAAATTAGGATGGGTATCTGTTTTTAAAAAGTTTACTGCTTTAATTTTTTCTGGTGCATTTAAAATTAAACCTTCTTTTGTGTACTCTATTTCACATCCTGCTTTTATCAAAGTATTATTAATCGGCTCCATATGGGGTCTTACTATTTTATCTACTTCCAAACAACCTCCTGTAATTGCACTGGCAACCATATAAGTTCCTATAGCAATTCTATCAGGTATAACAGTATGCTCTACTTTGTCTAATTTATTTACACCTTGAATTTCTATATAATCGCTACCTGCACCACTAACTTTTGCACCCATCTTATTAACAAAATCTTGTAAATCTTCTATTTCAGGTTCTTTAGCAGCATTGTATATTCTTGTCGTTCCTTTTGCTTTTACAGCTGCTAAAATAATATTTTCTGTAGCCCCAACACTAGGACTATCCAAAATTATATCATTAGCTACTAAGTCTTTTCTCTCGCAATTAATGATAGAGCCTTCTTCTATCTTCACCCCCAACATTCTTAAAGAATTTAGATGCAAATCTATCGGTCTCTTTCCTATTGCACAGCCTCCAGGCTCATATATTTCAACTTGTTCAAGTCTACTAAGCATTGCTCCCAATACAATAATTGAGGATCTCATCTTCTTTACATATCCTTCATCTATTTTATTGGAAGTTAAATTAGAGCTATCAATTACTAATACATGGTCAGTAAAATCAATTTTACACCCTATACTTGTTAATATATCTATCATTGTATAAACATCTGCAATTAACGGTACATTATGAATAATATTTATATTTTCATTCAATAATGATGCTGCCATTAATGGTAATATAGAGTTTTTTGCTCCTTTTATACTTAAGGTTCCTCGTATTTTGTTTCCACCAGTTATTAGATATTTAGACAAAATGAACCCCCCTAATCATAATATTAAATCCCTTATTATTAAATATTATGAGTTAGAGGGGTTATGTGTTACTTTTTCTTTATTCCTATTGTCTTTATTTCTTTATTATCCTCTGATACTTCTTTTGTATTACTCATATCTTCAGATTCTTTAGTTTTCTTTTTAGTACTTTTAGATTTTTGTTTTTCATTATAAGCTTTCATTATCTCATCATATATTAAATCTATAGCTTGAGGCTTTCCTATAGATTTACTTGCATTTGCCATATCTATCAATAATTCTCTATCTCCTAGCATTTTGAAGACAACTTCATTTAACTTCTCAGGAGTTAAGTCCTTTTCTAATATAGCAATACCAGCACCTTGTGACTCTATACTTTTTGCATTATATTCTTGATGATTTTCTGCTGTATAAGCCTTTGGTATTATTATTGATGGTTTCCCTAAAGCAGTTATTTCTGCTAAAGATATTGCTCCTGCACTTCCTATTACTATATCACTCGCTGCAAGACCATCAGCCATATTATCTAAATAAGGCATTACTCTTTGGTAAGGTTTTAACTCTATATCACCTAAAGATTGCATAAATTCATCATAGTATAATTTTCCTGTGGCAAATATAAATGCAACATCTTCTTTTACCATATTTCTAATTACAAGCTGCATTGCTTCATTTATCTCTTCTGATCCCCCACTACCACCATAGCAAAGTACCATTTTTTTATCTTCACTTATCCCAAGTTTTTTTCTTGAAGTAGATTTTCTAGCTTGTAATATTTCTTTTCTTACTGGATTTCCTGTAAGTACTAACTTTTCTCTACTATCTTCAGGGAATCTTTGGTGAGAATCTTCAAAGCTTGTAAGAACTCTTGTAACTACCTTCGAAAGTATTTTATTAGTTACACCAGGGAATGAATTTTGCTCATGAACTATTGTTACATTCTTATTTAAAGCTGAGTTAAATAAAACCGGTCCACTTACATATCCTCCCGTTCCAATTACTATATCTGGTTTAAATTTTTTAACTATTCTTCTAGACTGTTCTAGACCTTTACATAATTTAAATACTCTCTTAACATTTTCTAAATCTATTTTTCTTCTAAATCCTTGAACTGTAACAGTTTTTAATTCATATCCGTATTTTGGAACAATTTCTGATTCTATACCTTTTTCTGTTCCTACAAATAATATCTCGCAATCAGGATTTTCTTCTTTTATTTTATTAGCGATTGCTATTGCTGGATAAACGTGTCCTCCAGTTCCTCCGCCTGATAGTAATACCTTCATTGTATCATCTCCTGTTAATTAATCTTGACATGTTTAGAGATGTTTAACACTATTCCTATTTCTCCCATAAGCATGGTCAGTGACGTTCCTCCATAACTTACAAAAGGCAGTGCCACACCTGTTGCCGGCATAGATGATGTTGCAACTGCAATGTTTAATGCAGCTTGGATACCTATTAAAGAGCCTATGCCTATAACTAACATACAAGCAAATATGTCTTCGCACTTTAAGGCTATTCTAACACATCTATAAACTAATAGTATAAATAACATTATAACTAAAACACATCCTATTAGTCCAAGTTCTTCTCCTATTATTGCAAATATAAAATCATTCTGTGGTTCTGGTATGTAAAAATATTTTTGTTTGCTTTTGCCAAGACCAAGTCCAAATAGTCCTCCTGAACCTAGAGCATATAAACTTTGAATTACTTGATATCCTGATCCTAACGGATCTTGAAATGGATCTAAAAATGACATTATACGCTTTAATCTGTAAGGTTCTACTATAACTAAAGCTACAAACAATCCTACTCCAGACAACATCATAGCTCCAACAAACTTCATATTTATACCTGCTACAAATAACATTACAAATACAACAAGTATTACTGTACCTGCTGTAGACATATTAGGTTCCAACATTATAAGTACAAATATCAGAGTTGGCATAAGCAAAAGTGGTAAAACACCTTTTGTCAAAGATTTTATTTTATCATATCGTCTTTCTATTAATTTTGCTGTAAATACAACACAGGCAAATTTAGCTATATCTGATGGTTGAAATGTTGCTCCACCCACACCTAACCATCTTTTTGCACCGTTAGCCTCTATTCCCAGTGGTGTTAGTACTAAAAGTAAAAATACAATAGATATAACACATATAGGTGTTGAATATTTTTTCCAAAGCTTATAATCCACATTTGAAAGAATCATCATCCCTATAAATCCTAATGTTGCATAAATTAAATCTCTTTTTAAAAAGAAATAGGGATCATTATGTTTAAATGAAGATTGAATATAACTTGCACTAAACACCATGATGATCCCAAAAAATACTAAAATCATGGTAGTATAAAATACTACTGAATCAAAGTCAGTCTTCATCCCCCTGTCAATTTGTTTTTTTAAAATTTTACTAGGCATCTGATAGACTACCCTCCTTTTGGCAAATAAATTGCTTTGAAGGAGTTATTTTAAGTTGTTTACATTATCTTTGAAGTCGCATCCTCTCGCTTCAAAACTTTTATACATATCCCAACTTGCACAAGCAGGAGATAATAATACCACATCTCCACCGTCAGCCAGGTTATAAGAAGCTTCAACTGCTTCTCTCATATTGTTAACTCTAATTATAGTTTTATAATTTTTTTCTTTAGCACATTGTTCTATTATGTCAGCTGTTTCACCCATCAATACTAAAGCTTTAACATTTTCTTTTCCTATTTCTAAAAGTTCGTTAAAATCACTTTCTTTATTATATCCACCTGCAATTAATATAACTGGGTTTTCATAAGAAGTTATAGCTTTAATTGTTGAATCTGGATTTGTTCCTTTTGAATCATTAACAAATTTAATGTCGTTTAATGTTCTCACATATTCCAATCTATGTTCAACAGCTTTAAATGTTCTTAGTACATGTTTTAGTGTTTCTAAGTCTACATTACATACATATGACATTGCAATTGCTGCCATACAGTTTTCTAAATTATGAGCTCCTGGTAAACTAAGTTCTTTTTTATTTAATAAAACAATTTTTTCATCTATATCAATAACTATATTGTTATTTTCGTCTAAATATACTCCTTTCTCAAGTTTTTCTTTTCTTGAGAAGAATATTATATTTCCTTTACATTTAGAACTTAATGCTCTAACTTGTTCATCGTCATAATTTAATATGGCAAAATCATTTTCATCTTGATTTTTAAATATATTTGCTTTTGCTTCTACATAATTCTCCATTGTATGGTGCCTATTTAAATGGTCAGGAGAAAAATTCAATATTGACGCAACTTTAGGTTTAAAATCAACTATACTTTCCAATTGAAAAGAGCTAAGTTCTGTTATTAAATATGAATTTTCATCTGTAGTTTCAACTGTATCTATAACAGGATTACCAATATTTCCAACTATATAAGTATCCTTTTTATCTGCTTTAAATATTTCACCAACTAAAGATGTTGTTGTAGTTTTTCCATTAGTTCCTGTTATACCAACAAATATAGGATTATTTGAAAGTCTATAAGCTAGTTCAACTTCACCTATTATTTCTATATTTTCTTTTTTTAATTTTAATATAAAAGGTAAATCAAGTGGAACTCCTGGTGACACTACTGCCAAATCTATATGATCTACATTTTCTGGATGATATCCTAGTATATACTGAGCATTTTTAATATCTTTTAATTCTTCAAGTATATCTTTTAACTTTTCTTCATCTTTTATATCATTAACTATTATATTTGCTTCTAATTTATTTAATAATTTAATTGTTGATACACCTGTTTTAGCTAAACCAACAAGTAAAATATTTTTATTTTTTAGGTTCATTTTTTTACCCCCTAATGATTAGAATACCGCTATTATTCCTATCCAAGCTAATACTACTGTAGCTATCCAGAAAACAAATACAACTCTAGTTTCTGGCCATCCACATTGTTCAAAATGATGATGTATTGGTGCCATTTTAAATACTCTTTTACCTGTTAATCTAAATGATGTAACTTGTATTATAACTGAGATAGCTTCTGCAAAATAAATACCACCAACTATTGGTATTAAAAGTACTGAGTTTGTTAATACAGCAAATGATACTACTGCACCACCTAAAGCCATCGAACCTGTATCTCCCATAAATACTTTTGCTGGATAAGAGTTAAATCCTAAGAATCCTAAACAAGCTCCACCAGTAGCTGCTGCAAGTATTGCCACATCACTATTACCAACTGATATTGCAAGTAACATAAAGAATATTGATACTATCAACGTTATTCCTGATGCTAGTCCATCTAAGCCATCAGTTAAGTTAACTGCATTTACTGTTCCTATTATTACGAACATCATTATCGGTACATATAATGGACCTAGATTAATTATATAATCAGTAAATGGTATCATTATTTGTGTTGCACTTGGTGATGCACTATATTGATAATAAGAAACAAATAATGCAAGGGCAAATTGAAGTATAATCTTTTGATATGCTTTAAGCCCTAAAGATCTCTTCATTTTTATCTTGATAAAATCATCTAAAAATCCAACAAATCCAAATCCTGTTATACAAATTAATCCTACTAATAAATCTTTATCTATTTTCGCTCTTGTAAGCCCTGTAATAAGGATAGCTATTATCATTATTACACCACCCATTGTTGGCGTTCCATTTTTTTGTAAATGTGTTTGTGGTCCATCGTCCCTAACTGTTTGGCCAAATTTAAATTTTGCTAACATTGGTATAAATATTGGCCCTAGTATTACTACTATTAAAAATCCAATTATCGCTGTATACGTAAGCTGTGTTATCTCTAACATAATATAAAACTCCTCTCCCTAGTTCGCTAATTATTTTGTCTATTTATTAAGATGTTCAACGACCTTTTCTAAATGCATACCTCTTGATGCTTTTACTAAAATAGTATCATTTTCTTTTATTATTTTATCTAAGTTTTCTATTGCTTCTTCTTTAGTAGCAAAGTAATATAAATTCTCAGAGCTCATATTGTTTTCTTTTAATTCTTTTATTATGAACTTTGAATCATCTCCTATTGAAATTACTACATCAACATTACCTAAAGCTGCTTTACCTACTTGTCTATGACCAAATTCAGCAAATTCACCCATTTCAAACATATCTCCAAGTATTGCAACTCTTCTAGTTTCATATCTTCCAAGTATATTTAGTGCTGCACTCATAGAGTCAATACTAGCATTATAAACTGAGTCTATTATTGTAATATTGTCTCTCTTTATTATATCTAATCTATTTTTTGTACATTGGAAATTTTTTAAACCGTTTTTTATTTCCTCTATTGTCATATTAAGATTAATACCTACTAATATGGCTGCCATAGCATTATAAATGTTATGCTTTCCAACTGTTGGTATAAAGAATTCTTCTTTCTTTCCATCAACAATAGCTACAAAGTTTATACTTTCCTCATTCATTTCAAATGATTCACAGTAGATATCATTATCTTTTTCAAATCCAAACGTTCTTAATTTGTAAACTAAATCTTGATTCTTTAATGTCTTTAAACAATCATCATCTCCATTTACAATTAGTAATGAATTTTCATCAAAGTTTGTTGTTATTTCCATTTTTGCTTTGAAAATACCTTCTCTACTTCCAAGATGTTCCACATGAGAATATCCTATATTAGAAATTATTCCTATTTGTGGATTTACTATATTAGCTAAATATTCTATTTCGTTAAATCCACTCATTCCCATCTCTATAACTGCACATTCATGTTCTTTGTTCAAGTTAAATAATGTTAAAGGTACTCCAAATTGATTGTTTAAATTACCAACATTTTTTAATGAATTATATTTTGCACTAATAGTAGAATGTACCATATCTCTAGTAGTTGTCTTTCCAACACTACCCGTTATAGCGATGAAAGGTATTTCAAATTTATTCTTGTAAAATCTAGCTATGTCGCCAAGAGCTATTTCAGTATTGTCCACTTCTATTACATTAATTTCTTTATTTTCTATTTCAATATTGTTGTCTTTATTCTTAATAATAGTTTTACAGCCTTGATTTATAGCTAAATTAATGAAATTATGTCCATCTAAGTTTTCTCCAACTATAGCAACAAAAGCATTGTCTTCACTTGCTTTTCTACTGTCTATTACAATGTCATTTACTACAGTTTCTTTATTACATTTAGAAACCAACTGTCCTTCACTTGCAAGTATTAACTCTTTTATAGTTAAATATTCCATTTTAACCTCCTTATTCATATTTAATTTTTATGATTATCTTTATAAAAGGCAATGCATCATATACATTGCCTTTTATATATTTATCTTAATAATTATATACCATATTAACTTTTTTTTGAAGATATTTATAAGTTTCTATAATATTAATTATCAAAATAAATAGATATTAAAGACCCTTCATTGACACTAACTCCAGCTTTTGGAAACATATCTTTAATAACCGTTCCTTTCTTTATCTCTACATCACTGTCAATATTAGGTTCTAAATTTGATTCTTCCAATACTTTTGTTGCATCCTCTATTGTTAATCCTGTTACATCAGGAACTTTAACTTTATTTTTTACATTTTCAGACTTTTCTTCTTTCGTATACTGTGTCTTAACACCTAAATATTTTAATGTGTTACTCATTACTTCTTTTATTATAGGACCTGCTGTTGTTGAACCAAATGCAGTAACACCTGTAGGCTCATCAACTATAGCAAGTACTACAATTTGGGGGTCATTTGCCGGTGCCATTCCTACAAATGAACATACATATTTCCCCTGTGCATAAGTTCCATCTATTACTTTTTGCGCTGTACCAGTTTTTCCTCCTAGTCTATATCCTGGTAAATATGCAATTTTACCTCCACCCTCTGTTACAACAGATTCCATTATTTCTCTCATTTGTGCTGATGTTTCTTTAGAAATAACTTGTTTAACTTCAACTGGCTCAACTTTCTTTGTTATGTTTCCTTTATTATCTGTATAAGCTTTAACAAGTCGTGGTTGCATTCTCGTTCCATCATTAACTATTGCGCATACTGACGTTATTAATTGTACTGGTGTTACTGATATTGATTGACCAAATGAAATTGTTGCCAATTCAACTGGTCCAACATCTTTTTCCTTATATAAAATACTTCCTGCTTCTCCTGATAAATCAATTCCTGTTTTTTTATTTAATCCAAATGCATCTATATAATTATACATCTTTGATACACCTAGCCTTCTTCCTACTTCAACAAAAACTGGATTGCAAGAGTTTTGCACGCCTTGTTTAAATGTTTCTTCCCCATGAGGTCTATAAGATCTCCAACATTTTATTTTTCTTCCTTCTACTGTTACACTTCCAGAACAAGTAAACTTATCGCTTTGTTTAACTACACCTTCTTCAAGTCCTGAAGCTGAAGTAATTAATTTAAAAGTTGAACCTGGTTCATATGTATCACTTATAATTGTATTTCTCCACATATTTGAGTAAGCTTCTATTGTTTTCTTTTCATTTCCCTTGCAATTTTTTAACATTTCTTCATAAGTTGGATATATTGCTTTTGTAGGAGTATTAGGGTCATAGTCTGGTTTTTTCACCATAGCTTTTATATCTCCTGTTTTTGGATCCATCGCTATAATAGTTACTTTATTTGCATTATTTTCTTCGTAAGCTTTTTGAGCTGCTTTTTCACAATAATGTTGTATTACTTCATCAATAGTTAAAACTAAACCATTCCCTGTTGTTGGTTCATAATATTGTTCCGAACCTTGGGGAATTTCTTTTCCTGCTGCATCTGTACTTACTATTAACTTCCCAGATGTTCCTTTCAAAACACTATCATATTGAAGCTCTATTCCTGTTACTCCTGTTGAGTCTGAAGATGTATGTCCAAGTACATAAGATGCAAAATTTCCATAGGGATAATATCTTTGATTATCTTCGGCAACCCATATTCCTGACAAACTTTCCTTTGTTATTTTATCTGCCGTTTCATCATCAATCCATCTTTTTACTTTTACTAAGGCCATATTTTTCTTATTAACTTTTTTATATACATCATCATATTCTTCTTCCAGTATTTGTGATAGTTTTTGAGAAGTTTCTTTTGCATTCTTTACCTCAACTGGTTTACACCAGACAGTATATTTAGTAACACTTACTGCCATCTCTTTCATATTAGTATCATAAATTGTTCCTCTTTTGGCCTCTATTGGTATTTCCCTCGTTTGTTGTTCTGATGCTTTAGTACTTAACCATTCTCCTTTTATTAGTTGTAAATATCCTATTCTAAATATTAAACATAAAAATAAAGAACATGCCATAACCATTACTACAACTAGTCGTTTCTTACTATTTATTTTTATCTTCATTAAAAACCTCCCTTCTATCAATCTATATATCTCATTTGATTCTTATTAGGATAATCCATATTCAACTTATCTTTTGCTTTTTGTTCTACGTTAGTGATGCTTGAGTT
>JALFMW010000329.1 GCA_022782605.1 Clostridium sp.
AAAAATTTATTACAGAGCTAATGGCTTGCCATGGCAAAGTGATAATGATAAAAATTCTAAAATGGACGGATACGCTGGAATAATAGGACAAAACATAACAAAACTAGAAATGTATATAAAATAAATTTACAAAAAATAGAATAGTAGGAGCTTTAATGCTCCTTCTTTTTTTATGCAACAAAATAGCAATTTTATCCTTAACGATAATATTTTTTTGAAAAAAGATAAAAAAAGTAAAAAAAACGATAAAAAAGTATTGACAAATGAAAAAATATTTGATATATTGGTATTGTCAATAAGAAAGGAGAAATTGACATGAAAGCAAAATTAGAATTAAAAAAAGTAAAAAAATTAGTTAAAGAAGGTTATATACCAGTATTGAGTGGTAATGAAATAGTATTCATTTATAATAAAATAACTGGTAAAGAATATACACCTAAGTATAGTTTAATGATAGGAGGTGAGGAATAATGAGAACATTAAAAGAAATTAAAGAATATTTAAAAAATGCAAAAAAAGAAGAATTAGTTAGCAAAAGAGGAAATAAATATCAAGTAGTAAAAGTAAACAAAAAAATATTAGATAGAATATTTGATTTCAAAAGTTTAAGGAAATCAATCCATTCGGTAAATGATAAATATATATATTCAGTTGTATGGTTTGAAAAAGGCAAAAGAATAGAAGTAATAGTAATGGAGGAAAAATAATGAAAAAAGGACAAATGTATTTATGGAATTGTATAAATAAAAACTTAAAAGAAAATGAATTAATTTACATAATAAGAGAAGAAGAATTAAAGGATGCTTATGATATGCATGAACATACTTTTGATAGTATATTCAATACATATAGTGGAAAAGAAATAGTAATTAAATATTGGCATGAAGATGGATTATGTATTCTTATAAAGTAAGGAGGACAAATAATGAAAAAGATGATTAAATGGTTAAAAGATAATTTGGACGCAGATTTATATGAATATTATGAAGTTAAGAAAGGAGAAAGAGTATAATGAAAAAGATAATTGTACCATTAGGAAATGCACTAGGACTATTTGCAAGTGCTGGAGTAATACTTAAATATATGTATATGATACTTGTATATCC
The DNA here is from genome assembly GCA_022782605.1 of Clostridium sp. Classification (GTDB taxonomy): domain Bacteria; phylum Bacillota; class Clostridia; order Peptostreptococcales; family Peptostreptococcaceae; genus Terrisporobacter. The sequence goes on from JALFMW010000329.1 coordinate 1,107, forward strand.
ATTTATAAGCAAAGAATTAACAACATTAACATGGTTTGGAGTATTTATATTAGTATTAGCAATTGAAGTATTTGTATTAAATTATAATTACTTTAAGAAGAAATTTAAATAGAAGAAAGGGAGAATAAAAAATGAAAAAAAGAGTAGAAAAGGTGGAAACAAGAAGAAGTCATAAAAGAAAAGAATTTGTAAATACTATTAAAGGAAATGCAATAATTTTAGTAATAGGATTTATGTTAGGTTTTATGTATTCATATTTAGTAGTACATAGAGAACAAATAGAATATTATACAATGAAAACAGAACAAATAGAAACTGAATCAAAAGTTGGAGTTGTACCTGATGTTAGTTGTAAATTAGATAGTACTACTTGTAAAATAAAAAGAGTGGCAGAAAAATATGGTATGGATTGGAAACTAGCAGTGGCAATTTCAAAACATGAAACAGGCAACTATACATCAAAAGCATTTAAAGAAAAGAATAATGTTGGTGGTATGATGTGCAACAGTGGGTTAATTAGTTATAGTACATTAGATGATGGTATTGAAGCATTTGTAAGTAATCTTAAATATAACTATATAGATGAAGGATTAGATACTATTGAAAAGATACAACCTAAGTATTGTCCTATTGGAGCAGCAAACGATCCTAAAGGTTTAAATAAATATTGGGTTGGTGGAGTTACCAAGTATTATAATGAATTAAGTTAGGAGGTGAAAAGGTGGTAAAAAATATTTGTAAATTAAGAGGCAAGATAACAGAAGTATATGGTACATTTGGTAATTTTGCTAAAGATACAAAACTCAGTGAAGCGACATTAAGAAAAAAAATAAATAATAGAAATTCTGAATTTACAATAAGTGAAAGCTTATTTGTAAAAGAAAAATTAAAATTAAATAAAGAAGAATATATTGAAATATTTTTTGGAAATGAATTAGAAAAGGAGAAATAAAAATGAATATATATGAAAAATTAATGAATATTCAAAAAGAATTAAAAGCACCAAAAGGTCAATATAATAGTTTTGGAAAATATAAATATAGAAGTTGTGAAGATATACTAGAAAGTGTAAAACCTTTATTAGAAAAATATAAGGTAACTATTATATTAACTGATAAATTAGAACAAATAGGAGAAAGATATTACATAAGAGCAAAAGCAATATTAATTGATACAGAATCGAATAATAGTATAGAAAATACAGCTTATGCAAGAGAAGAAGAAACAAAAAAAGGAATGGATGGATCACAAATAACAGGTACAAGCAGTAGTTATGCAAGAAAATATGCATTAAATGGATTATTATTAATAGATGATACAAAAGATGCTGATACTGATGAATTTGCTAAAGAAAATAATAAAGGAAAAACAAAAGAAGAACCTAAAGAAAAGAAAATTACACCAGGTCAATTAAAAGTATTATCAAAACTATATACAGGAGATAACCTAGTTAAGTTATTAGAATTAAATAAAATAGATAAATTAGAAGATATGTCAATGGAAAAAGCAAATGAAATAATATTAAAATTAAAAAAGAAGGGAGAAGAAAAAAATGAAGTCAATGGTTAAATTAGAAAATGGAGAATATGGATTGGCAAGTGATGCTATAAATACAATAGTAGAAATTGAAAAACAAATAAAAGATTTAAAAGCATTACAAGATAGTTATAAAGAAAATTTGCTAAAAGAAATGGAAGAAAATAATGTGTTAAAAGTAGATACTGAAAAACTATTAATATCTTATGTAGCACCTAGTACTAGAGAAACATTAGATAGTAAAAAACTAAAAGAAGATTTACCAGATATTTATGATTTATATGTTAAATTTACTGATGTTAAAAGCTCATTAAGAATAAAAGTTAAATAGGAAGTAAATATGGTAGAAAGTTGGGAAATTAATGGATTTACATTAGAATATATAGATGATACTCATACATATTTGGTAGATGGTATTATAGTACCTAGTATAACTCAATTAATCAAAATGAAATTCAATAATAAATATGATGCTGTACCTAAAGAAGTTCTAAAAAAAGCAGCTGACAAAGGTACAGCAATGCACCTAGCAATAGAATTATATGAAAAAGAAAACAAAGAATCAGATTTAGTTGAATTAAAAAATTATAAATTTTTGAAAAAACATCTCAAATGGAATGTAATAGCCTCAGAGATACCTATAATTTTGTTTTACAACGATAAGCCTATAGCAGCAGGTAGATTAGACCAAGTAATAGAAATGAATGGTAAAAAGGGAATAAATGACCTTAAAAGGACAGCTTCATTTGATAAAGAATATGTTGCATTACAAACCAATTTATATAGAATAGGTTATAAACAAAGTTATGGAACAGAAATAGATTTTGTATCTGGATTACATTTAAGAGATAATACAAGGAAATTTTATAAATTACCTGTAAATGAAGAATATGCTATAGGCATAATTGAAAAATATTTAGAAAAGAGGAAAGAAAATGAATAAAATATGTTTAATTGGAAGATTGACAAAGGATGTTGAATTAAAAGCAACACCTAGTGGAAAAGAGATTGCAAGTTTTAATCTTGCAGTACAAAGAAATTATAAAAATGCAGAAGGAGAATATGAAGCAGACTTCATTAGTTGTAAAGCATTTGAAAAGAAAGCAGAAATTATAAGTAAATTCTTTAAAAAAGGAAGCCAAATAGGAATTGAAGGACATATACAAACAGGAAGTTATACAAAAGATGATGGAACCACTGTATATACAACAGATGTAATAGTAGATGGATTAGAATTTATTGGAAATAAATCTGACAAACGCACTGAAAAAAATGAAGAAATAAGTGTAAATGTCAATAAAAATGGATATACAGCAGAAGAAGTAGATAGTGTAGAAATACCTAATGATCCATTTGCAGAAGAAGAACAAATGGAAATAAATGATATGGACTTGCCCTTTTAGGTGATAACATGATTAAAATGTATGGAAAGGTTAAGGAGCTTATACCAAAGCTTCTTGACTTAGATAGTAACGAAGAATATTTGATAGAATTAAAAAAACCTAAGGATAAAAGAACATTACAACAAAATAAATACATGTGGAAACTTATACATGAAATTGCTAAAAAACAAATGCAAGATGATATGGATATATATATTAATGCTTTAGAAGAATCAAATGCTAAATATGAGTATTTAATGGGATTACCTAGTATTCAAGATGAACTAAAAAAGAATTTTAGAGCAGTAAAACCAGTAAGATTAGAAATACATAATGGAAAAGAATTTGTAGTTTACAAATGTTTCATAGGAACAAGTAAATTTAATAAAGAAGAAATGAGTATGGTATTAGAAACGATATTAAGATATGCAACAGAGTTAGGAATACCTACAGGAGCATATTATGACTAAAGAAGAAAAAGAAGTATATGAATATATTAATTCAATAGAGAAATGGTGTCAACTATGTGGTAGTACAAGCTATTTACATAGACATCATATTTATTACCGAAGTCAATTAGGATTAACAGTTCCTAAAAATATAATAGTATTATGTGAAAGATGTCATAGGTTAGTGCATTCGAATAAAAAATATTGGCAACCTAAATTATTAGAAATGCAATATGAAAGATTTGGTTATTTTACAAAGGAGGAAGTTACTAAATGCAAGAAATATGGAAACCGATAAAAGAATTTGAAAATCATTATGAAATAGGAGATTTTTGATATGAAACTAGTAATAGAGTATGATCCACCTAATTGGAATGACTACATAAATAAAGAAAGAAGTAGTTATTATATAGCAAATAAAATAAAACAAGAAGAAAAGAAAATAGTCGCATTAAGTACTATTGGTAAAAAGTATAATGGTAAGTATCCAGTAGAAATAACATTTAAACCGCATTTTAAAGACCATAGACAGGATTTAGATAACTTTAGGTATAAAGGTATTATAGATGGATTAGTTGCTTGTAATTTGCTTAAAAATGACAATTTAAACCATATACAAAAGATAACATTAGAACCTGTATTTGATAATAAAGAAATAATTGAAATAGAAATAAAGGAGATATAATGCAAGTAATAGTTGAATCTTTAGAAATAATTGAAGGTATAGTAATAACATTATCAGGAATAGGATTAATAACATTTTTAATAGCAAGTTTTATAGAAAGGAAAAAATAATGGAAGAAATATGGAAAGATATAAATTAGTACTAAACTTGGATTAATTTCCAAGTTTTTTTATTTTTTTAAAAAAAATATTGACAAGTATAAATAAATGGTATAAAATGGTATTGGAAGGTAGGGATGATATGGAAAAGATAATTATGAGATTATTCAAGAAAGCAGAAAAAACACAGGGGAAAATGGTTATACCAAAAGCAGTATTGAATAAGCTTGGTTATGAATTTTATATGGAAATATATGAAGATTATATAAAATTAATACCAGTTGGAAAGGAGAAATAAATGTCAAGTGTTAAATGGATCAAGATAAATATAGATATGTTTGACGATGAAAAAATAAAAATAATTCAAGCAATGCCTGAAGGAGATTCTTTATTGGTAGTATGGATTAAACTTATAACACTTGCTGGTAAAACTAACGATGGTGGTTATATATATATAGCTGAAAATATGCCATATACTGAAGAAATGTTATCTACCATAATGAATAAGCCAATAAATACTATTAGACTAGCATTAAGTACCTTTTTAAGTTTAAAGATGATAGAAGAAGATACAAAAGGAATATATCTAATTAATTTTGAAAAGCATCAAAGCTTAGATAAAATGGAAAAAATAAAAGAACAAAATAGGATTAGAGTAGCAAAGTATAGAGATAAGAAAAAACAAGAATTATTAGAATGTAATGACGATGTAACATTACATGTAATGCAAAGTAATGGTATAGATATAGATATAGATAAAGATATAGATAAAGATAATAATATATATATACCATTTGGAGAATACAAAAGGGTTAAATTGAAACAAAAAGAATATGACAAACTAATTGAAGAATATGGAAAAGAATATGTAGATTTTATTATTGATAGATTAGATGAATATGTAGAAAGTAATAATAATAAAAATAAATATAAGAATTTCAATTTAGTTATTAGAAAAGCAATCAGGGAAAATTGGTTTAAAAAAGATAAAGAATTAAATCCAGAGTGGTTTAATAAAAAAGTAGAAAAGAAAGAAACAACAGAAGATGAAAGATTAGAAATAGAATCTTTACTAGAAGAATATAGGTGATACTATGAAAAATTATAATAAATTATACTATTTAAAAATAGAAATAGAAGATTTAAAAAAAGAAATAGAAAATTTAACAGTATTAAGTTCATCAAAAGTTAGTGATATGCCTAAAGGATCAGGAATAAGTAATCCTACAGAACAATATCTTATAAAAAAACAAAGACTAATTGAAAAACTTAACAAAAACTTAGAAAAATATATAGATGAGATAATAGAGATAGAAGAATTTATTAGTAATATAGAAGAAGAAGAAATAAGATTAATAGCAAGATATAGATTCATTAATAACCTAAAGTGGGAACAAATAGGAATGAAAATGAATTATGATAAGTCAGTATGCTATAGAAAATTAAAAAAATATTTGGAAAGGATAAAAAGAAATGAATGAAGATTTTAAATTAAAATTTTATTTTAATATTTATAAGGACAAGCCTTTATCATCAAGAGCAGAATTTAGAATAAGATTTAAAAAAATTCATGGGGAATTTAAAAGGTTAGAAGAACTAATTAAAAATATTGAAAATTATCAAATAAAAAAATATGGAACAACTTTATATGATTGGAATACAAATAATGAAAGAGAAGAAGCTTTTTATTTAGCAAAAGCAGATGAAGAAAAAAAAATAAAGAAAGGGAGAAGAAAATAATGAAAGAAGTCTATATCAATTTAAAAGATATTAATAGTGGTGTATTAAATGATATATTTACAAATAAAGATTTAGTATCTGTTGAGGAATTAGTTGATAAATTAGAAGATTATTATGCAGATATAGAAAAACAACAAGAACAAATAGATGATTTGAAAGAATATAAAAATAAATATTGTGAATTAAAAAAGGATAGTGGTTATTAATGAAGAAGAAAGAATTGTATAAAGAAGTAAATAAATTAACAAAGAATCAGGAAGAAAAACTAAAAAAGAAATTTCCTAAAATACCTAAAAAAAGATTAACTAAAGAAGAAATACAATTAAGACAAGTTAAAAGAAAAGCAAAATGTGAGAATATATGCATATTTCTAATAACTATATTCTTTTTAGGAATGGCTATAGTAAGTATTTATTTAGTGTACTT
>JALFMW010000016.1 GCA_022782605.1 Clostridium sp.
AATTTAGAAATAATAGTGTTAATATAAGTAAAGAAAAAGAAGTTAATTTTACTATAAAACCACCTTTTTGGAAAAGTGATTTGGCTATAATTTTTTATATATTAATTGTTATATTAACTATCTATAGAAATTTAAATAAAATGAGATCCTTAGATAAGTTAGTAAATAAAAGAACAGAACAGCTTAATAAAGAGATGGAAAAAAATAAAATACTGTACGATAAATTATTAGATGCAGAAAGAAGTAAAAATAACTACTTTATAAATTTATCTCATGAACTTAGAACTCCACTAAATGTTATAAATTCCATAGAGCAATTAATAAGAAGTTTCTGTAATTCAAACAAAGAATTGCCTAAATATAAGTTGAAAGATTATATGGATATTATGAAGAGCAATACTAATAGATTACTAAACTTAATAAACAATATAATTGATACATCAAAAATTGAAAATGGAAAATATAAAATTACAAAGAGTAAAGAAGATATTGTATATATAGTTGAAGAAGCTACTTTAACGTTAAAAGAAAGTGTAGAATCTTCAGGAATTGAACTTATAATTGATACAGATGTGGAAGAAAAAATTATAAATTGTGATAAATATGATATTGAAAGGTGTATAGTAAATTTAGTTAGTAATGCTCAAAAATTCACGCCAAAAGGCGGTCGTATAAGTGTCTATATAGAGGACTTAAAAGAATTTGTGAAAATAACTGTAGAAGATACAGGTATTGGTATAGATAAAAAATATCATGCTACAATTTTTGATAGATTTAATCAAGTTGTAGATGAAACTGGTGAAAATAAAGGTGGTAGTGGACTTGGTTTAACTATAACGAAACAGATTATAGACTTACATGAAGGACATATTACTGTTGAAAGTGAAAAAAATAAGGGCACTAAATTTATAATTATTTTACCTGTATACTAAGCTTTAATATTAAAAAATAAAGTTACTATTTCAGATAGACTAAAAAGGCTGCTATTTAGCAGTCTTTTTTATTGATATAATATGCAGAGTTTTAATTAGAGAAGTTACAACTAAAATACCTAGAGATATGGCACCACCAACAAATAATACATCAGAACCTTTTGAAATTGCATTAAGATAATCATTTTGTATCAAATAAAGCATAGTATTGTACATACCAAGTCCTGGTACTAAGGGAATAATACCTGGAATAATAAATACTACAGCAGGCTGTTTTAATTTTCTAGCTAAAATTTCACTCATATAAGAAACTAATAAAGCAGCGATGAAATTTGCTAAAATATCATTGCCTGATATTTGTATTATATAATAAAATAAAGACCAACCAATAGCACCAACAATGCCACTAGGTATAAGTGCTTTTTTAGGTACGTTGAAAAAAACAGCAAAGCCTACAGTTGCTATAAATGAAAATATAAAATGTAAGTATAAAGGCATATCTGTCATTATAGTTTTCCTCCTAGTCTAAGCCAAATATCTAAAATAACACCAACTCCGCATGCTATACTTATGGCAGTTACACCAGCATCAAAGGCACGTGCCACACCAGAAATTAAATCACCAGCAATTAAATCTCTCAGTCCTTTTATAAAAGATACTCCAGGAAGTAATGGCATTATGGATCCAACTATTAGTAATGCAGGTGTTGAAAGTACACCAATTTGAGATAATACAGCACCTATAGTTGCAATAAATATTGATGCAATAAAAGATGAAAAGGCAGGTATTGCACTGACTTTCATAATTTTGTTATAAATCATTACAGCCACTATAGAAGTAATAAATGTTGAAATAAAAGTAGGTAGATTATTACCTTCAAGTAAAGCTGCAAAAGCAGCAGACCCTATTCCAGTTGAAAAACTTACAATCAAATGAGAATAAGAAGTTTTGTGAACAATTTTTTTTAATTCTTTAATAGCATCTTGCACACTTAAATCTTTATTACTTACAAATTCTCTAGAAAAACTGTTTAATAAAGATATTTTATTTAAATCTATGGAGCGATTTTTAATAGTGCGCATAAATGAATACCCATCAAATCTATAATCAGAAATAATTATGACAGTTGGAGAAGTAAAAACATTAATATGGCAATAATTTCTAGATTTACAAATTCTGAGAATAGTGTCTTCAACACGATAGGTTTCGGCTCCGTTAACAAGCATAAGTTCTCCTATAAACAATGCCAATCTAAGTACATTTTTTTTATTGTCAGGGCTAAATTCAGTTTCCACTAAAATACCTCCATAAGATGATTTATAAAATTTAAAATAATTATATTTATATTATGTAAAAGGAGAATATTCTAAACATATAAAAGTTAATAATGATTAATAAAAAAACACTAAACTGAAATTCAAATTATTTCAGCTTAGTGTTTTTTTCATTAATATAATAATAATTATCTCTTAAATATTGTGCATTTTTTCTATTGATTAAATATTTTTTTAATTCAATTAAACACAAAAATAAAATTGCACGATTTTCAAACTCATCTCTATCTTCAGGTAGAGGTTGGATTTTCATATTGTTATAAATTTTATCTAAATCATCTAATAAACAAGTTACTGTATCTGTATCAAAAGGAGTATTTCCAACTTTATCTATAAATTCTGCAATTATTTCTCCTTGAGAAGGAACATAGTTTAATTGAGATACAAATTGATAAATATTACTTAAAATATCTCTTTGATTTTTAATAATTTCCATATGTTCTAAAAAATATTTAGTATCACTAAGGAGATTATTATTAATATTTTCATAAGCTGCTTTAGTACTGTTTTTGATTAATTTATTTAGTTCATCTAAATGATGATCAAATGAAAAATCTTTGTCTGGATTACGTATTATATTAGCAATATCTATAAGAATTAAACTAACTTGATCTTGTAGTTTTTCTTGTCCAATATATATTTTATCAAGATTTGAAATCATAAACATATTTATGATAATACCTATTCCAGCACCAATTATAAATAAACCAGTTTCATTTAATATCCAGTAAATACTCATAGATTCTTGAAGGAAAAAATGAGAAGATATTACTACACACATTGCAATTACATCTCTAATATTTAAAATAAAACAAGTACTTATTATAACTAATATGTAGAATGAAAATGATAATAATTTATATCCCAAAAAGTTGAAACATAAATAAGAAAATGCTATACATAAAACAAATCCCAGGAGTTTTCCCATGGCTCCTTTGATAGTTTCTTTTTTTGTATCCTTAACAACTAGTAAAGTAATTACTCCTGCAACCATTGCATACTGCAGTTGAAATAAATTGGCGATAAAAATAGCCAATGAACTTCCAAATGATAATTTAAAAACTTTTGATGCATCTACTTTGTTCAAATAAGAAACCTCCTCAAAAAATATATATTCAACTATGATATTTTAACATAAATATAGAATTTCATGAAGAAATTATATATCATACAATAGAGGGACATATGTCCTTTTGATTTTGTTTTATTAATATTAAAATAAAAGAGTCTAGGAGACAACTAATGAATGAAAAATACTTATACAAAAACATAGAAAATAAAAAAGTTAAGGAACTTATTAATAGAATACCAAATGAGATAAAAAATAATTGTAAAATCAAAAAATTTGAAAAAGGAAAGATAGTAGTTCTAAAGGAAAATAATATTAAATCAATGTATTTACATTGTAAAGGTCAAATGAAAGTAAGAAATGAATTTGAAAATGGATTTGTCTATGATTTTGCAGTAATTGAACCAATATCATATATTGGTGCAATGGAGATTATGGCAAATAAAGATACATACTCATCAACACTGCAAGCAACGGCAGATAGTATAATTATTGAAATTTCAAAAGAAGATTTTATAAATTGGATTGAAAATGACCATAAATTAGCTTTAGATGTACTTCATTTTGTTTCAGATAATATGTATAAACAAGCTTTAAAGACTGGAGAAGTTCTAGCTTATCCAGCCATATGTACTTTAATAAATTACTTAATTAACGTTTTTGAAAGTGAAAATAAAGGTGAAGTTTTTATAGAAAAAACTAGGGAAGAAATAGCTTCTATTCTAGGAGTTTCTGTAAGAACAATTAATAGAAATTTAAAGATTTTAAAAGAAGAAAATTTACTTTCTGTAAGTAGAAAGGGAATTTTAATTACAAAGAAACAGTGTGAAAAACTTTATGAAAAATTAGATTTAATAAAATAAATATAGCTAATAATGGAGGATATCTAAATGAATCAAGTGTTAGAAATAATAAAAAACGAAACTCTAACTTATAATCAACAAGTATTACAATTGGCAGGATATGCAGGAAACAGCATAGAAGTTTTCAATATAGATGAAGACACTAAAAAATTATTAGATGCTGAAATAATATGTACAATGTTTGAAGGAAATACACCTTATAGACCGAGATACGTTATACCAAACTATGAAGTATTAATGGAAAAAGG
>JALFMW010000018.1 GCA_022782605.1 Clostridium sp.
AAATAGGTAATGGATATGATCATGCATTCATGCTAAAAGATAATAAAAGTATATATATGGAAGATGAAAAAAGTAAAAGAAATATGACTATAAAGACTAATCAGGAATCTGTAGTAATTTATACTATGAATTATGAGCATGAAAAAGTAGCTTATACAGGAAAAATTCCAAAACTAAGACATGGTATATGTTTTGAAACACAAGCTCCACCTATAGGAAGAAATATGTGTTATCTAGAAAAATCTTTATTAAATAAAGATGAAGTATATAAACAAAAAACTGAATATGTTTTTGGTTTAAGTAAATAGAAAAAATATATAAGATGATTTTAAATGATTATTTATAAAAAAGATATAGGGGATTATTCCTCTATATCTTTTTTTATTTTATTTTATTTTATTCATTAAGATTTTTTATTATCTATCTTCAAGTATAAATTTATTAATAACATGAGCAACTCCATCTTCATTATTTGAAAGAGTTATATAATCTGCAATTTCTTTTATTTCATCTGTAGCATTGCCCATAGCAACACCAAGACCTGCATATTCTATCATATGTTTATCATTTCCAGCATCGCCAACACAGATTATTTCATCTTTACTAAGTCCCAGCTCTTTAGCAAGAAGAGAAATACCGCTTCCTTTATTGGCTTCTGGGTTTAGAAATTCTAAAAAGAAAGGAGTGCTTCTAACTATTGTATACTTTTCATAATACTTTTCTGGAATTTTCTTTATGCACTCATCAAGTATTTCAGGATGGTCTATCATCATAAATTTTGACATAGATATATCCTTTGGAACTTCTTCTAAAGTAGTAATATTTAGATGTATTCCAGTTAAATGAGCTTCTAATACAGTATAATCACTTACTTCTTTATTAAAGGTATAAAGTGTTTTTGTATCATAAAAATGGCTTCTAGATCCTATTTCCTCGCTAAGATTATATAATTCTACTAGATCATCATATTTTAATGTTAAGTGAGATATAGGACTTTTACTAAAAGTATCTTGAACTAGAGCACCATTGAAAGTAGCAGCATAGTCACCTTCTTCTTTAAGGTTCAATTCTTCTAGAAAAGACTCAACTCCTTTTAACGGTCTACCAGTACATAAAACAACTTTTACACCTTTTTGTTTAGCTTTTTGAATAGATTGTTTTACATTTTCAGTCAATTGATGTGAACTATTGATTAAGGTACCATCAATATCCAATGCAATTAATTTGTATTTCATATATTCCTCCCCGAGTTCTTATTAAACAATATAATATATTACTATAATACAATTAAGTGGTTATAAAATCTAGATAATTTTGTTTATTAAAGAAAATACGGTTAGATTGTTAAAAAATATTAAAAGAATGAATTATAGACGAATTATATTAGTAGATTTTTATTAATAAAATTTAGCATACATAATGTCGAAAAAACTTGAAATATAGTATTTTTATAGATTATTTAAATTTTATATATTAATTTGATAAAAATTTAACAAAGTTATTGACATAAAAAACAAGTTAAATTATTATATGAAGTATAAGAGTTGTTGTTAAAAATATAACAATGTCTAATTACATTATATTATTTGGGGGGATTCAATAATGAGCAAAGAATCAAAAAAAGTAAATGATTTCAATAATGAAATTACTGTTGAAAATATGATAAATGAATTAGTTAAAAAAGCTAACATAGCTAAAGAAGAAATGTTAAAGTTAGACCAAGAAGCAACAGATAAAATAGTAGCAGCAATGGCAAAAGCTGGTCTTGATAAACATATAGAACTTGCTCAACTTGCAGTAAATGAAACTGGAAGGGGAATATTCGAAGATAAAGTAACTAAAAATATGTTTGCTACAGAATATATTTATAATAGTATAAAATATACAAAAACAGTTGGTGTTATAGAAGAAAACGAAGAAGAAGGATATATGAAAGTTGCAGAACCAATAGGTGTAGTAGCTGGTGTTACTCCTGTTACAAACCCAACTTCAACTACAATGTTCAAAACATTAATATCTATGAAAGGTAGAAACCCAATTATATTCAGTTTCCATCCATCAGCTCAAAAATGTTCAGCTGAAGCAGCTAGAATATTAAGAGATGCAGCTATAGAAGCTGGTGCGCCAGAAAACTGTGTACAATGGATAGAAACACCATCATTAGAAGCATCTGCAGCATTAATGAAACATCCAGGTGTATCATTAATACTTGCAACTGGAGGACCTGGAATGGTTAAGTCAGCTTATTCTTCAGGAAAACCAGCATTAGGGGTTGGAGCAGGAAACGTACCTTGTTTCATAGAAAAATCTGCTGATATAAAACAAGCAGTAAATGATTTAATATTATCTAAATCATTTGATAATGGGATGATATGTGCTTCTGAACAAGCTGTTATAATAGAAGAATGCATATATGATGAAGTAGTATCATTATTAAAACATTATAAATGTCACTTTGTATACGGAAAAGAAAAAGAATTATTAGAAAAAACAGTTATAAACCCAGAAACTAAAACATTAAATCCAAATATAGTAGGACAAAGTCCATATAGAATAGCTCAAATGGCAGGATTTGAAATTCCTAAGGATACTAAAATATTAGTAGCTGAAATAGAAGGAGTTGGAATGGACTATCCTCTATCAAAAGAAAAATTATCTCCAGTATTAGCTTGTATAAAAGTTAAAAATGCTGAAGAAGGAATACAAAAATGTGTGGAAATGACAGAATTTGGAGGACTTGGTCACTCAGCTGTTGTACACACAAATAATGACGAAGTAGTAGCAGAATTCTCTAGAAGAGTAAGAACTGGTAGACTTTTAGTAAATGCACCATCTACTCATGGGGCTATAGGGGATTTATATAATGTAAACTCTCCATCATTAACTTTAGGATGCGGATCAATGGGTAATAACTCAACTACAGATAACGTATCAGCTGTAAACTTAATAAATGTTAAAAAAGTAACAAAAAGGAGAGTTAATATGCAATGGTTTAAAATTCCTGAAAAAATATATCATGAAATGCACTCAATTCAATATTTAGAAAAAATGGAAAATGTTGAAAGAGTTATGATAGTTACAGATAGAATGATGGTTCAACTTGGATATGCAGAAAAATTAGCATACCATTTAAGAAAAAGAAGAAATCCAGTAATGATAGAAATATTTGCTGATGTAGAACCAGATCCATCTGTTGATACAGTATTAAATGGTGCTGAAGCAATGAGAAAGTTCAACCCAGATACAATAATAGCTTTAGGTGGAGGATCTGCAATGGATGCTGCTAAAGGTATGTGGTTATTCTACGAAAACCCAGAAGCAGACTTTGAAGATTTAAGACTTAAATTCGCTGATATAAGAAAAAGAGTATATAAATTCCCTAAATTAGGAAGAAGAGCTAAAATGGTAGCTATTCCAACTACTTCAGGAACTGGTTCAGAGGTAACTTCATTCGCAGTTATAACTGACAAAGTAAACAATATAAAATATCCTTTAGCTGACTATGAGTTAACTCCAGATGTAGCTATAATAGACCCTCAATTTGTAATGTCTGTACCAGCTGCTGTTACTGCAGATACAGGTCTTGATGTATTAACTCATGCTATAGAAGCTTATGTTTCTGTAATGGCAACTGATTATACAGATGCATTAGCTATGAAAGCTATACAAATGGTATTTAAATATTTACCAATATCATATAGAGGTGGAGATACTGCTGAAGGTAGAGAAGCTAGAGAAAAAATGCATAATGCTTCTTGTATGGCAGGTATGGCATTTGCCAATGCTTTCTTAGGAGTAAACCACTCTTTAGCTCATAAATTAGGAAGCGAATTCCATATACCACATGGTAGAGCTAATGCAATATTATTACCACATGTAGTAGAGTACAATGCTCAACTTCCAACTAAATTTGCTGCGTTCCCTAAATATAAATCTTTCGTAGCAGACAAGAAATATGCTGAAATAGCTAAAGTTCTTGGATTAAAAGCTGATACAGTAGAACAAGGTGTTTTAAGCTTAGTTCAAGCTATAAAAGATTTAATGAAAGAATTAAATATGCCAATGAGCGTAGAAGAATGTGGAATAGATAAAGATACTTATTTCGCTGCTATAGAAAGATTAGCTTTAGATGCATTTGATGATCAATGTACTCCAGCTAACCCAAGATTACCATTAGTAACTGAATTACATGAGATATATAAAAATATATATCCATCAACAAAAGTAAAATGTGTAAAAGAGGAAAAAGTAGAGGTTAAATGCTAATCTAATTACTAGTTCCTTAAAAATATAACCTTAAATTATTATGCTTGTAAGAAAAAGAGCTATCTCATTAGAGGTAGCTCTTTTTACTTATAATGATTAAATATATTTTAAAATATTATAATAAATATATAGTTAGAGAAATTAGTTATATTATCAGATGAGGAGATTTTAGATATGAAAGGAAATATAGACAGAGTAAAAGAACTTGAAAATGTATTACTAACATATGAAAAACCTTCAGTTTATTTCAAAGAATTGAGAGAAAATAAAAATTTAGAATTAGATTTTCCAGAAATATATGATTTAATAGGAGTTATTCAATCTCCAATACATCATCCAGAGGGAGATGTATTTAATCATACTATGATGGTAATAGATGAAGCAGCTAAGTTAAAAAACAAAGCTAAAAATCCATTAGGATTTATGTACTCAGCTTTATGCCATGACTTTGGAAAAGTTCTTACAACTAAAACTAAAGAAGATGGAAGAATAATTTCTTATAATCATGAAAGAGCAGGTTTAAAATTAGTTAGAAAATTTTTAAATAGAACAACTAAAAAAGAAGATAACAATCTTAGAGAATATGTATTAAATATGACAGAGTTTCATATGCAGCCAAATCAGTTAGCAAATCAAAATAGTAAATTAAAAAGTACTAGAAAGTTATTTGGTAAGTCAGTTTGTCCGGAGGATTTAGTACTACTTGCCAAGGCAGATGCACTTGGTAGAACTATAAATCAGGACTATACCCAAAAGGAAGAATACTTGAAAAATGCTCTAAATGATTATAAAGCTATGAAAAAATAGAATTAATATAAAAAAGGGAATAGAACACTATTTTGTGGTATATTCCCTTTTTATTGTTATAACTTAACTATATGACATTTAATTGATATTTTTATACTTACTAATAAAATGGTTAATATTAGTTCAGTAAACTTATATAAAAATGTATTTGACATAGATATATAAAGGATACTACTATTTAATTAATAATATTAAATTAATTAAAATACATTTAACACATTTTTATATGAATAATATTTTAGGGGGAGAGAATTATGTTAAAAACAACAAAAATAACTGACCCAGAATTATATTCAATAGTAGAAAAAGAACTGGAAAGACAAAAATATAATATAGAAATGATAGCATCAGAAAGCTCTGCGCCAACAGAAATATTAGAGCTAATGGGATCAGTATTTGTAAATAAAACAGAAGAAGGACTTCCAGGTAAAAGATATCAAGCAGGCTCTCAATATGCAGATGAAGTTGAGAATTTATGTATCAAAAGAGCTAAGAAAGCTTTTGGATGTGAATATGTAAATGTTCAAGCTTATTCAGGAGCAACTGCTAACTATACAGTATTTAATGCTGTACTTGAGCCAGGAGATAAAATACTTGCTATGAAACTTGATCATGGTGGACA
>JALFMW010000027.1 GCA_022782605.1 Clostridium sp.
ATACTACTATTTAACATACTCATTATGCTATTTCCCCTCCTTTAATTCTTGGATCTATTACTCTGTATAGTAAATCTGCTATTATATTTCCACTATAAACAAATACACAAGATATGATTACTATTCCCATAAGAAGAGGTAAATCTCCCTTAAGTCCTGCTGAAACTGTAGCCTGACCAAGCCCTGGGTATGAAAATACCTGTTCTGCAAATATAGTTCCTGCAAATAACTCACTAAATGACAAGAATTGCAACGTTATGGCAGGAAGTGATACATTTTTTATTACATGATTAAAAATTATACTTTTCTTGTTTTCACCACGTGCTTTTGCAAATAAAACATAATCGCTGTCTAGAACTTCTATTACCTTTTGTCTAGTATGTAGACAAATATTAGAAACTGCTATTAAACTTAAAGTTGCTGCTGGCAAAATCATATGTTTTAGTAAATCCCAAAATGTAACATCTGCTGCATTTACTCCTATAGGCACTCCCAAGGCCACAGGAAACCATCCAAGTTTTACTGAAAATACCATTATAAATAAAATCCCTAGCCAAAATGTTGGCGTTGATATGACTATATAACAATACCCTCTTATTATTTTATCTATTAATTTATCTTCATTGCTTCCGCTGATTATTCCCATGATAAATCCTAAAATTCCAGATATTACCCAAGCAATAATCATTAAATATAAAGATGCTTTAAATTTTTCTCCTATAACTTCTAAAACTGGTCTTCTATAAATCAAAGAGGTTCCCCAATCTCCCTGAATTATTGATTTAAACCAACACATAAATCTCTCAACTGGAGGTTGATTTAATCCCCAATGCTCTGCAATCAATTCTCTTTGGGCTGCACTTACCTTACTACTAGCTCCCACATAAGCTGTGACTGGATCTATTGGCGATAATTCCATAAGTACGAATGTAACTATACAAAGAGCTACTAGCAAAGTAATCAGCCTTATAAATTTTTTCCCCAGGAAAACTCCTATTTTTTTATTATTTTTCATCCAATAAATTCCCCTTTTTGTTTCTTGATAAATTCAAATTGGAGGATATCCCAAATAAGAATATCCTCTCTTTATAAGTATATTAGTTTTTATTTATTATTTCCACGACCATTCTGTTATATTGTCAAATATTCTTCCTCCGTGAGGTTGAACAACTGGATTTCCTATATCAAATTTTTCACTTACTATATAGACATGATTTGCATTTACTAACCAGCAGTATGGAGCGTCACCTTTAGCTGAAGCACCCGTATCTTTATCTAATTGTGCTTTTTGCCAATAAGTTAAAGCTTCTTCTTCATCTTCACATGATAAAGCTTTGTCTATATTATCATCAACAGTTTCATTTGAATAAAATCCTGCATTATCCCATTCAACTGGTGTATTTGATGCACCACTGTAGTATAAATTATAAAGTTCAGATGGATCTCCTGAACCAAATCCAAATAACACAGCTTCTTTATGTATATCAGTAAGTATTGTATCCCAAGTTCTTTCTTCTAAAGTAACTTCTATTCCTATTTCTTTAGCTATCTTTTGGAATTCCAATCCAAGTTCTTGTCTATAATTTCCAGATGTGTATAGTAATTTGAAAGATGCTTTTTCTCCGTCTTTTTCAACTATTCCATCATTGTCGCTATCTTGCCATCCGCCTTCTTTCAATATTTTCTTAGCTTCTTCTACATTGTTATATTCATCTTCAGATAAAACTGTATCTTTATTTAACCAAGGCATTTTCTCTAAACCAGTTGTAGATACACTACCGTATCCATTAAGCACGCCATCTACCATACCTTTCCTATCAACAGCAGTGTTTAGTGCTTTTCTTATAGCTATATCACTTGTAACATTATTTCCTATTTCATATCCACTTTTTGTTTTCTTGCCTGTATTTGAAACCATTGGAAATTCTACTCCATAAGTTTCTATACTAGGTATATCTAATATTTTAGTTCCTTCAACTTTTTCTTTAGCCAATTCCCCGTTTATTGATGCCATATCCACATCACCTGATTTTACAGCAGCATAAGCAGCATCAGTATCCATAAACACCATAGTTAATTTTTCTATACTTGGTTTATCACCGTAGTAATCTTCATTAACTTCCGCTATAACTTGTTGTCCTTTATCCCATTGAACAAATTTATATGGTCCAGATCCTATTGGATTATCTTTGAAATTATCATCATAAGCATGTTCTGGTACTATACCACAAACACCTAATTTTTCTACAAATGTAGACATAGGTCTTTCTAATACAAATTCAACAGTAGTATCATCTACTGCTTTTATTTCTTTTATCATAGTTAAATCAACTTCTGTAGAACTTTTCTTAGTTGTTTCATAAGTAAATGCCACGTCTTTTGCAGTTAATTTTTCACCATCAGTAAACTTAACATCATCTCTTATTTTAACTGTCCAAGTTAATTTATCATCAGATACTTCGTATTCTTTTGCTAAATCATATTCCCAACCTAGCTCTTTATCCCTTTTCATTAAAGTTGAAAAGAATACTTTTGTTATGGATCCATGGCCTCCTGTTATGGCATCGAATCCACCTTCTGGCTCTGAACCAACTGCCACTACTAATTCATTATTTTCTTTTCTTTGTTCCACTTTAGATTTACTTTTAGAATCTGAAGAAGAATCACTGTTAGATGTGTTTGAACATCCTGCTAGCGTTCCCATTAATAACACCATACTTAGTATCCTTGCTATATTTTTCTTTAGCTTCATTTTAATTTAACCCCCAATATTAGTTTTTTTAATATAACAAAAAAAGCCATAAAGTCACTAAGTTTCAAAACTTAAATGCCTTCATGGCTGTATTCATCTAGATATTTACTTTGCTATTTGATTAAATTATAGCAGACTTCATTATTATGTCAATAATATAGTTTTTTTATACATTTTTCAAATTCGCATTTTATAACAATTGCGTATTTTTTTATTGTTATTATGCTGCTATATCTTCAGATTTCTTTGCTTTATTTAACTTGTTCATAGATGCTATAGAAGCAAGTATAGTAACGAAAGCTGCTACTATAGCTACTGCCATTGCGTACCAAGATGTAGTGTATCCGAATCCGTTAACAAGTGCTCCAAATATAGAAGAACCTAAAGCGTATCCTATACCAAATACTAATTGAACTATACCTAATATACTTGCATAGTCTTTATTTCCAAATAATTTACCAACAAGTAAAGCTGGACCTAAAGTGTAAGTGTATAGGCAAAGTCCTTTAGCAACTGGGAAAGCATAAGCAAGAGGTGTTACATCTAAAGCGAATATTAAACATACATCAGCTAGTAAAGTAAGAACTCCTCCTAGTAACATTGTTTTAAAAGGTCCTATTTTATCGAATAAAGTTCCTCCGACTAAAGAACCAGCAAATGAACATAGAGCAAATATTGTTCCAACTGTACCAGTATTTACTTCATGATTTTGGTGTAGGTAGTTTGGATATTGAGTTGCTAAGGCAGCTGAATATAAACCTACGAAGAAGAATCCTAAAACAAGAAGTTTGAATCCTTTTGTTTTGAAAGCTTCTTTAAGCATGAATCCAGTTTTAGCACTTTCTTCTTTACTTTCTTCTGTAGCTTCTTCAGAATTCTTATTTTTCTTAGAATTAAGTTTAATTACTTCTGAATCATCTTTTGGTAATCTTAGCATGAATAATGCTGCAACTAAAGCAACTACTAGACCAATTAATCCAAATATTAAGTAAGCTTTTTTGAATCCTTGAGCTTGTATAAAACTAACACATACTGTTTGTAGTATGGCATTTGATAAAGAACCTCCTGCCATTACTATAGATAAAGCTTTCCCTCTGCTAGAATCGTCAAACCAAGAGTTGATTATCAGAGGTATACCTAAAGCTGATATTATTGCTGCTCCTACTTGCATTAAAACTGCAATTAGGTAGAATTGCCAAGGTGATGTAGCTACAGAGAATGCAGCGAATCCTCCACAACCTAATAATGCACCAGCGATATACATAGGTTTAAGACCAAACTTCTTAAATAATCCACCAACTATAGGTGAAGCTAATGCAGATGCCAAAGTACCTATAGAGAAGATTAATGAGAAGCTGGCAATAGAAAACCCAATTGACTTATCTTGTATAACGTAAGTCATGAATTGTGGTTGTAAATAAGTAATTATAGCATATGGTAATGCTTGAATTAATAAACATGCTATAAAGACTATCCAACCATAGCTCTTCTTTTTATCGTTCATGTCGATCTCTCCTTTGTTGAATTTTAAAAGTGCAACATAAGTTAGAGTATAAATATATAATTGCATCTAATTTATGTACATATTATAATGTAGCATTAAAAGTCGTATAATGCAAATAAATAACGAAAATACTTAGAGGTGATATAATATGATTATCATAATAAATTTGAGAGAGTCTAATCAAAACATTCGGAAAGGTCATATCGAAAATATAATTTACTTATATTAAAATTCGTATTTAGACAAATCAAAGTAAAATGTACTTATAATTATTATACCAAAATTTTACAATCAAAAAAACTAAATAGAGCTATAAAACATACAATTACGTGTCTTAATATGATGAGTTGTAATAGTCATATTCCTTCATGAAATATAAACTATTAACATTGGAGAATTACTAATAGGTGTTATCGGAATAGGATGTCTATTTGCTATAAAGAAATATCTTACTAAGTGGTAAAAATAAAGATAAAGCATAGCCAAATAAAAAAAGTAACAGCTAAATTACATTAATTTAACTACTGCTTTTTTTATTAGTTAACTCCTAAAGCTTTAGATGTTTCTTTATTTGTAGTCATAAATTTAACTAAAGCAGTAATTACTATAAGATATATTTTTTTAATTCGTATTATATAACTATTGCAAACTAAATAATTTTGATTATTGATTATAATCATACTAAGGGGGGAGTATGTATGGAAGATAAAAAAATAAATAGAGCTTTCAATGAGATGTATATAGCAGCGAAAAAACGTCTAGATAACAAATCACCTATAGATATTGCTAACAAAGCTGGCATAGTATTTTGCGAAGAGACATCAACTTTAAAAGTAAAGAGTTTAGATAGGACTGTAGAACTAATTTATCCATCCTATGAGTATAAGCAAAAACTAGACGATTGGTATGTTTTAATTTTACTACATTATCTAGATATGGCAGATGGTACACCTGTATCTAATCAAGCAGTTAACTTTGGTGAATTAAAAGATGGACTTATAAGGGGAGTTAAATTTGAAAAAACTATGGAGCTTGAACTAAATCGTTTCTTTTTTATTATTGACATAATTAATGTTTTTATATTAAAATATAAGCGAATCGAGTTGCAATATGCGTAAATCCAGATTTAATGGATTTACGCATTTTTTTTTGCTCATTGTAGTTATGGTAGCTTCATATAAAAAGCTCCAAATAAATATTAAGGAGGAGACTATGAAAAAAGATGTTTCAATGAATAAGATGGGTATAGTCCCTGTAAAAAAACTAATGTTAGGAATGGGAGTTCCTATGATACTATCAATGATGCTACAAGCTCTTTATAACATAGTTGATAGTTATTTTGTAAGCTGTATACCTGGAACTGCTTTAGTATCAAACATGGGTGACTTGGCAGTAAATGCACTTACATTAGCCTTTCCAATACAAATGTTAATGGTTGCCATTGGTGTTGGTACAGGTGTGGGAGTTAATACTCTTTTAGCAAGAAGTATAGGTCAAGGAAATAAAGAAAAGGCAAATCAAGTGGCTGGTAATGCTATTTTTCTTGCACTTTGCACTTATATAGTATTTTTAATATTTGGTATATTTGGAGTAAAAGGTTATATAAATTCACAAACAAGTGACGTATTAATTCGTGAAATGGCTACTTCTTATCTTGGAGTTTGCTGTATAATCTCTTTTGGTTCAATCATATCTATGGTAACTGAAAAACTTTTACAATCAACGGGAAAAACAATACTTTCTACAGCTTCTCAAATAGGTGGGGCATTAACAAATTTAATTCTAGATCCTATTTTAATATTTGGTTTAGCAGGTTTTCCTGCCATGGGAATAAAAGGTGCAGCCTATGCAACTGTAGCAGGACAAATAGTATCATGTATTTTGGGACTTATATTCCACTGTACATTAAATAAAGAAATAAACGCTAAACTTACTTATATTAAACCTAGAAAAAATGTCATCAAAGAAATATATCAAATTGGTATACCTGCCATATTAATGCAGGCAATGATGTCAGTTATGACATACGGAATAAACATAATATTTGGTACTTTCTCTATGGCAGCAGTTACTGCTTATGGAGTATATTATAAAATACAACAGTTCATATTCTTTGCATCATTTGGTATGAACAATGCCATAATACCAATAGTAAGTTTCAACTACGGTAAAAGAGATAAAGCAAGAGTTAAAGATGGTGTAAAATATGGCCTAATATTTACATTAATAATAATGTTTGTAGGTGCCATAGTACTTCAATTATTTGCACCTGCATTAGTTGGAATATTTGCTCTATCAGATGAGACAAGAGAATTATGTATAAGTGCTATAAGAATAATAACTTTAGGATATTTATTTGTTGGAGTAAATATAGCATCTCAAGGTATATTCCAGGCATTTGGTAAAGGTATGAATTCATTATTACTTTCTTTAGTACGTTTAATAATAGTAACTTTACCTTTAGCTTATGTATTTACAAAACTTCCTAATGCATCAAGCATGATATGGTGGGCATTCCCAATAGCTGAAGGGTGTGCTTTTGTACTTGCTTTATCACTAATGAAGAAAGTTACAAAAGAACAAATAGAAACTTTACCTACTTGTGATGAAAATAAATTCGCAACTGCTTTATAAATTTCGAAAAATTTAATTTATATATACTATGTTACATTAATAAAGTCCAACTATAGTTATATTATTAAATTTAGGTAAAAATTTATTTTCAAAGTAATCTAATCCTTTTTTCTTTATAATGATAGTTCTTGAGAAGTATCCTGCTACAAAAGGTATTACAACAAATAACACAACAGATAATAATAATGTATCCATTGGTACTATAACATTAGTTACTCCTAATAAAAATGCTACAATAGGAGTGAAGGCTATTAATAATATAATATCATTTACTGCTACTTGAACTAGTGTATATGCCCCATTACCTTTAGTTAAGTGACTCCATACAAATACCATTGCTGTACAAGGTGCTGCACCAAGAAGTACTGCTCCTGCTAAATATTCTTTTGCTAAATCAGATGGTATTATATTTTTAAATACTATTATTAAAAAGAAATATGCTATAGCATACATGGTAAAAGGTTTAATTAACCAATTAGTTGTACAAGTTATAATTAAGCCTTTCTTTTGTTTCGTAGCATCTTTTATTGCTGAAAAATCAATTTTTAACATCATAGGATAAATCATTAACCAAATTAGTATTGCAACAGGTATAGAAACTTGTGCATAAGTAAATTTATCTAAAGTTTTAGGGATTTGGGGTAAATAAACACCTATTAAAACACCTACAACTATACAAATTGCTACCCATAGTGTTAAGTATTTTTCAAAAAAACCAAGACCTTTATTTTTTTCATTATCATTAAAATTAATTTCTTCTAATAAATCCGTTTTATCTTTTATCATGTCTTTCTCCTTATTTACTTAGAACTGCCTTCTCTTAGAAGTCTTGCAAAATCATTTGGCAGTATATCATTTTCTTCTATTTCTTTTGCTGCTTTTTCAAAATCATAATCTACTTCAACAATTTCTGTTTGAACAGCAGAGTCATCTATACTAATAATTACATAGTTAGCAGCAGGATTATTTGTTTTTGGTTTACCTACACTTCCTGCATTTACAAGTAATTTTTCACCATAATATTTAACATATGGTATATGTGTATGACCACAAATCAAAATATCCTCAGTTAACTCTTCCATAACTTCCTTGGCCTCATTAGAGTTTTCCTTTAGATATTCATTAATAAGCCTAGTACTTCCGTGAACTAATCTTATGGTTTTATTATTAAAAGATAAAGTTATATCTTTTGGTAGACTACTTAAGTAATTTTTATTGTCCTCAGTAGTTTCAATAGATGTAAAGTGCATTGACAATCCTGCTTTTTGAGCATCATTAGGATCAGGATAATCACATCCACATACAATTTTCCTATTTCCAATAGCATCATCATAATTACCCATAATTGTCAATATTCTATTTTTTCTTATGGTAGAGATAACTTCATTAGGTCTAGTTCCATAGCCTACTAAATCACCTGTACATGCTATTAAATCCACATTTCTATTTTCTATATCTTCTAGTACTGCATTAAGTGCATAAATATTACTATGTATATCTGATATAATTGCTATTTTCATTTCAGTTCTCCTTATTTCATATTTTGTAGTGTTCGTTCCTATGATATATGATTAATAATAATTTGTAAACTAATTTTTGAAAAATACATCAATTTTTTTTGATATATTTCGAATTATTAGTCCACACTAAAATAAAGATTTTTATTTATTATAAATAATTTGATATAATAATAAATAGTGGAGGTATTAATATGGAAAACTTAGAATTAATTTTTAAAGCATTGTCTGATCCTATCAGATTACAAATATTAAAAAAATTATACTCTGAAGAAAGTGTCTGCGTTTGTAAGCTTGTAGATATGTTTGATATATCTCAATCAAAACTTTCTTATCATCTGAAAATGCTGCTTTCAGCCAACCTTATAGATAAGACTTCACAAGGTAAATGGAATTACTATTCAGTAAATAAAGATAGTATATCTAGAGTATTAACTTATGATGTAATTCAAAAGCTATTTTTATAAACAGTTGTCAAATCAACTTTTTTTGATATAATAAATATAAGTATATTCATTTGTTTGGATATACATTTATTATAATTTTAACATCAACTTTTTTTGATGTATATAGGAAGGTTTTCTATGAATGCTTTTGAATTCTTTACGGATCAAATTCTAGGCATGAAGTGGCTATCAAGTTTGATAACTATATTTGTTGAAAATGTTTTAAAACTAGATGTTTCATCTAGAATTGGAGGAAGTGTACAATTTTTCATCTATGATACGATTAAAATATTTATACTTTTAGCCGTGCTTATTTTTCTTATATCTTATATACAAAGTTACTTTCCACCAGAAAAAACAAAGAGAATATTAACTAAATTTAAAGGAATTTCTGGAGCAACAGTTTCGGCACTTTTAGGTACAGTAACACCTTTTTGTTCTTGTTCTAGTATTCCTATTTTTATAGGATTTACTAATGCAGGCTTACCTTTAGGTATTACATTTTCATTTTTAATATCTTCGCCAATGGTAGATATTGCATCACTTTTATTACTTTCATCATTCTTTGGAATGAAAGTATCCATAGTTTATGTAGTTTTAGGACTTATTATTGCCATAGTTGGAGGTACAATAATAAGTAAACTTAATATGGAAGAGGAAATAAGATCTTATACTGAAAAAACTAGGGAATTATACGATGAATCTGAAAATTTCAATCAAAAATAAAGACTTAATTATGCTTTAGATGATACTAAGATTATAGTTAAAAATGTTTATAAGTATGTGTTAATAGGTGTGGGTATCCCCATGTATGCTGATATTTTTGGTACTATCCCTATAGCTGAAGCATTGTTTATGGCTGGAGTTCCTATAGGTACAATTTTAGCATTTATGATGAGTGTTACTGCTTTATCTCTTCCATCAATAATAATGCTTAGTAAAGTAGTTAAACCTAAGCTATTATGTATTTTTGTTGGTATAGTTACTATTGGTATAGTTATAACAGGATATTTATTTAATAGCTTTAATTTTTTATTAGTTTAATAAAAGTAAGATTGTATACAAAAATAGACCTAGTAAGAGTTTATATACAAAACTCTTACAAAGGTCTTTAATATATCATAAATATTTCTAGTTATTAATTTGCGTTTGTGCATAATTGCTTATAAGTTTTCCGTATCTCTCTACATCTTCTTTAGCTTGAGTAAATCTATCTAAATTTCCATCCTCCATAGATTGAGCATAATTATTTATTGCAAAAATATATTCATTTACGTTATTCAAGTATTCTAAAAATTCAGCATCGTCAACTTTATCTTTATCTACTTTATTACTTTCTGCCATTATTTTTTCTTCATAAACTGCTATAACTTCTTTCATTTCTTGAGCAGCCATATAAGTATTGCTATTCACATCTAAGTATCCATAGAATGACATAAGTCCATTACTATCTGCGTAGGAGTTCCAAATTTGTGACATTTCATCTTCCAATTTAGCCATACAATCTACTTGGTTACTTATTATTAACTCTTTATCCTCTTGGCTTAAAGTGTCTTTACAACCAACTAAAAATACTGGAGACAATAAAACACATATCACAGTGATAAGTATTTTTCTAAATCCCATATTTTTAACCTCCTAGTATAAACTAAATTAAACATAACCCTAATACAGTATATTCAATATATTTTAAGTTAATTACATAAATAATTTATAAGCTAAAAATATGAGTTTTTCCTTGTATTTATTTGTATTTATAAGGCTACTTTCACACTTTCATCTTGAGATTTCACTAATTTTTCTGAATTTTTTATACTACTATAAGTTTTATATCCTCCATCAATATTTGAAGTATTATAGCCATATTGATTTAAAATAGTACATGCAATATATCCTCTAAGACCAACTTGACAACATACATATATTTTTTTATCTTTAGGTATTTCATTTAATCTCTTTCTTAATTGTCCCAGTGGTATATTCACAGTATTTGGTATAGATCCATTTGCAACTTCATATTCTTCTCTTACATCAAGTATAAACTCATTATTTTTCACTAAATCATCAATTTCATACCACTGTGTATTTTCAACTATATTTTCCATAATATTTGCACCATAGTAGCCCATTATATTTACTGGATCTTTTGCCGAATTGTATG
Source organism: Clostridium sp. (assembly GCA_022782605.1). Classification (GTDB taxonomy): domain Bacteria; phylum Bacillota; class Clostridia; order Peptostreptococcales; family Peptostreptococcaceae; genus Terrisporobacter. The sequence goes on from JALFMW010000027.1 coordinate 11,015, forward strand.
GTGGTGCATAACAAACTTCAATATCTTGTAAATCATATACTGTAAATCCTGCTTTTATAGAATTTGCTATCAAATCTATACGCTTATCTACACCATCTTTTCCCACACCTTGTGCTCCTAGCACTTTTCCTGTATTAGGATCAAATAACATCTTAAATGAAACTTGCGCTGCACCTGGATAATATCCCGCATGAGATACTGGGTGTATATGTATTGCTTCATATGGTATTTTAAGCTCTTTAAGAGTTTTTTCGTTATTTCCTGTTGCTGCAACAGTTAAATCAAATACTTTTGCAACTAGTGAACCAAGAGTTCCTTTATACTTAACATCTTTGCCACTTATTATATCTGCCACCAATCTTCCCTGTCTATTGGCAGGCCATGCCAAAGGAATCATTGTAGGTTTCTTATTGACAAAATCTATAACTTGTACAGCATCGCCTACAGCATATATATTTTTATCGGAAGTTCTCATCTTGCTATTTACTACTATTGCTCCCTTTGAATTCACTTCAAGCCCAGCATCTTTTGCTATTTTACTTTCCGGTGTTACTCCTATTGATAATATTATCATATCTGTTTCTATTTCTTTGCCACTTAATAAGGTAACTTTTCTACCTTTGTTCTCAATTTTTGCAGGTTTATCTTCTAAAATTAGTTTTACACCTTTTTCTATTAGGTGGCTATGAATAATAGATGCCATCTCATAATCTACAGGTTTCATAACTTGATTTCTAGAATGAACTAATGTTACTTCCACTCCTCTTTTCTGTAAATTTTCTACCATTTCTAATCCGATAAATCCTCCACCTATAACAAGAGCTTTTTGTGGTTTATTAATATCAACATAATTTTTTATTCTATCTGTGTCTGCTATATTTCTAAGTGTAAATAGATTGTCAGCAGATTTTATGCCTTCTATATATGGAATTTTAGGCATAGCTCCTGGTGAAAGTATTAATTCATCATAAGTTTCTTCGTATATATCTCCAGTTTTATGATTTTTTACTTTAACCTTTTTATTTTTTCTATCTATTTCTATAACTTCACTTAAATTTCTAACGTCTAATTTGAATCTTTCTTTCATCCCCTCCACAGTTTGCACAAGAAGAAATGCTCTATTTTTTATACTATCCCCTATGTAGTATGGAAGACCACAATTTGCAAAAGAAATATATTCTCCTTTTTCAAACATAATAATTTCAAAATCCTCATTTAACCTTCTTAGCCTGGCTGCTGCAGATGCCCCTCCTGCTACTCCTCCTACTATTAAAACTTTCTTAGACATATTTTACCCCCTATAAAATTTTATCTATACATTTATATTATAATATCAATATATTTAAGAGACATCTTATTTATAAGAGAAATTTTATATAAACTTAATTTACTTATATTAGACGACCTGGTTAAGCAAATAATTTACTATATTAAAATTAAAAGAGCTGGTCACCATTCATATTGGTAATCAGCTCTTTTGTATCTTATAAACTTAATCCACTTTTAAATTGACTATTGTATAGATTAGCATAGAATCCTTCTTTTTCTAATAATTCATCATGTGTTCCTTGTTCAATTATCTCACCATCTTTTATGGCTATTATAGTATCTGCATTTCTAATGGTACTAAGCCTATGGGCAATTATAAAAGTAGTTTTATTTTCTTTTAGTTTTATTATGGCATCTTGTATTGCCACTTCTGTCCTTGTATCAATAGAAGATGTTGCTTCATCTAAAATTAGTATTGAAGAATTTGAAAGTATAGCTCTAGTTATGGCAAGAAGTTGTCTTTGGCCTTGAGATAAATTACTTCCGTTGTCTTCTAAAATAGTATCATATCCATCTTCTAGTTGCATTATAAAGTGATGTGCATTTGATAATGCAGCTGCCTTTATTATTTCTTCATCAGTAGCATTTAAGTTTGCATATTTTAAGTTTTCTTTTACTGATTTTGTAAATAAATAAGTATCTTGAAGAACTATTGCTATAGATTTTCTAAGACTTTTCATAGTAATATTATCAATATTTTTTCCATCAATTCTTATACTTCCACTATCAATATTATAGAATTTATTTAATAAATTAATAATAGTTGTTTTTCCTGATCCTGTTGGACCTACTATAGCTATGGTTTCACCTTTTTTAGCATGAATATTAATTTTATTTAATATTTTTTTATCTTTATTATATGAGAAGTCCACATCTTTAAGAATTACCTCTCCATCAAAGTCATATAAATCTTCTGCATATTCTTTGTCTTCTTCTTTAGCTTCATCCATTACTTCAAATACTCTCTCTGCTCCAGCTAAGGCACTTTGAAGTGTATTTGAAATATTTAAAATTTGATTTATAGGTTGATTAAAATTTCTCATATATAGGATAATTGTAAATATTACACCAACTGTAATATTCATTCCTTTTAATATGAATACCCCTCCAACAACTGCTAAAATTAAGTAAGTCAAGTTGTTAACAAAATTATTAATTGGCCCCATACATCCTGAAATAGCATCTGCCATAATTGAACTGTCAGTCAATTTTTTATTAATAACTTTAAATTTTTCTTTCACTTCCTCCTCTTGTGAAAATAATAAAACTGCTTTTTGTCCAGATATCATTTCTTCTATATATCCATTTAAATCTCCCAGTGTATTTTGTTTTTTCACAAATAAAGGTTGCGTTTTTGCTATTAACTTTCTAGTTATAAATATGGTAATTGGAGTATTTACAAGTCCTATTAATGTTAAATAAGGATTTAGCATTAACATAGCAATAAGCATTCCAACTACATTTATGATACCTGATATTAATTGAGTTAAACTTTGTGATAAAGTTGTATTTATATTATCTATATCATTTGTAAGCCTGCTCATCAAATCTCCACTTGAATGTGTATCATAATAACTTATAGGTAAATCTTGCATTTTCTCATATAAATCTTTTCTAATCTTATAAGAAGTACTTTGAGCTACATTTACCATAAGTTTATTTTGAATAAATGTTGAAATAGTTGATACAATATACATTATCACTAGGATTATACAAATTTTAAATAAACCTGATATATCTCCAATGCTTATGTATTTATCAACAACAATTCCATTTATTCTAGTTCCAAGAATACTTATAAGTGTAGTTACAGCACAAAGTAAAAATATTATAATAAGTGATATCTTTTTACTTCCAATATATCTTAATAATCTCTTAGTTGTTTCCATGGGATTATTTAGTTTTTCTTTTTTCTCATGAAGTCCAATTGTTACTCTTCTTCCTGGTTGTTGTAGTGATATTTCCTTAGACACTTACAAGCACCTCCTCTCCAAGTTGAGAAACTGCAATACTTCTATAAATTTCACTTCTTTCTAAAAGTTCCTTATGACTTCCCATAGCTGATATTTTTCCATCATCCATTACAATAATCTTATCTAAATCCATAACTGCCGAAATTCTTTGAGCAATTATTAATACAGTATTATCTTTCATTCTATTTCTTATGGAAGTTTGAAGCCTTGCTTCTGTAGCCATATCAAGTGCACTTGAGGAGTCATCCATAATAAATATTTTTGGATTTTTTATTAGAGTTCTACCTATGGATAATCTTTGTTTTTGACCTCCTGATAAGTTTTTACCTCTTTGCTCAACAGCCTCGTCGAATTTATTATCTTTATTCATAATAAACTCATAGGCTTGTGAATCTTTAGATGCACTTATCAATTCTTCTTCACTGGCATTTTTATTTCCTAATTTTAAATTAGATTTTATATCACCACTGAATAATATACTTTCTTGAAGAACAATAGCAACATCTTCTCTAAGTTGCTTAATATTAATATTTTTAACATTAACTCCACCTATTAAAATTTCACCAGAAGTTGCATCATAAAGTCTTGGTATAAGATTTACAAAAGAAGTTTTTCCACAACCTGTAGATCCAATTATACCTACTTTTTCACCTTCTTTTATTTTTACAGATATATCCTCTAATACATTATCACTGTGGTCATTATATTTGAAGAATACATTTTTAAATTCTATATCAAAACTCTTAACTTCCTCACAATTTTCTTTATTTTCTATACTTGTCTTAGTATCTAATACTTCATTTATTCTTGCTGCTGATACTTGTGCTCTAGAAAACATAATCATACAGTTTATCACCATCATTATAGATGCCATAATTTGAAGAAGATAATTTATAAATGCCATAATTTTACCTATTTCTATATTTCCTGATACAAACATATTTCCACCAAACCACAGAACACTTACAACTGTTAAGTTCATAATAAATGTACTTATTGGTAATAATAATAAGTTCATACTTTGAGATTTTATACTTGCCATAGTTAACTCTTCATTGGCATCATTAAACCTATCTTTCTGTTTATCTTCTATAACTAAGGCTTTTATTATTTTTATTCCTAAAATACTTTCCCTCATTACTAGATTGATATTATCTATCTTCTGTTGCATTTTTTTGAATAAAGGAAAAGATTTCTTAAGTATTATCATTACAACTATTAAAATTATTGGTATAGCCACAACAAATATTTTTGATAGTTCTTTGCTTAATATTATAGCCATTACAAGACCACCTATAGCTGTTGACGGTGCTCTTACCATCATACGAAGTAGCATATTGGTCATTTGTTGAATTTGAGTTACATCATTTGTAAGTCTTGTTATTAATGATGAAGTTTTTAGTTTATCCAGTTCTAAGAATGATAAAGTTTGAATTTTATCAAATAACCCCTGTCTAACTTCTTCAGCAAGTTTGATAGATGCTATTGCTGCTAAAAATGAGCATGCTCCCCCTGCAAATAATCCTACAATAGCAGCTATTATCATTTTTAATCCTGTGATTAAAACATAATTTAAATCGTGATTTGCCACACCTATATCTATAATATTAGAAAGGAGAGTTGGCTGGAGTAAATCCATTGCAACTTCCAAAATCATTACTAAAGGTGCAAGAATTGCACAAATCACTGCACTTCCTTTAAAAAATTTAAATAATTTTATCATATTTTATCTCCTATTTAAAATCTCACACTCTCTATTTTACCCTATATATTCTTATTGTAAATAATTATTTATTAGTAATAATTATTTATTGATAATTATTATTTATTAATAAATAAAAATAGTAGTAACAACTTAAGTTATTACTACTATTTCCTAATAATTTTTTATATTTATAAAGACAAATCTTTATTATATCTCCTATAATACACTAACTAATAATCCACCACTTGAAGCATATGTTCCCATGATTGCTCCAATTTCGTAAATCATCACATCTTCAAATTGATTCTCCTTTAATATTAAATCTCTTAGCTTTTCTGCTTTTTCTAAACAGTTAGAGTGAGCTATAGCTAAAGATTTATGTTTTTCATCAACCATAGAATTAATTTTATTAGCAAGCTTTTTTATTGAATTATTAGTTCCTCTTGCTGAATCTATAGGTTTTACTACACCATCACTTATTTTTATTATAACTTTCATATTTAAAGCATTTATAAGTTTACCGGCAAGTGGATTTATTCTTCCACCTTTAATAGCATTTTCTAGTGTTTCCAATGAACCATAGAAACATCTATCTTTTTTTATATTTTCTATGTAATCAACTATTTCCTCGAAAGTTTTTCCTTCTTCTACTAGTTTAGCTGCTTTTATTATTAGCTGACCTTGAGATATTGAACCTGTTTCTGTATCTATAACAGCTATTTTTTTATTTGAATCTTCTTCCAATATCATATTTTTAGCTAATAAAGCTGCCGAATAAGTTCCTGATAACTTAGATGACATATTAAATACTATTACATCTTCATCACCTTCATAAGCTTTCATAAATTTTTCTGGTGATGGACAAGATGTCTTAGGTAATTCTTTAGATTTTGACATTCTATCATAAAATTCTTTATTATCCAGTTGTCCATCTATGTATACATCTTCTCCAAAGGAAACATTTAAAGGAACAACTTTTATATCATATTTTTCAATTATATCCTTATTTAAATCACAAGAGCTATCTGTTACTATTTTGATTTTTTTCATAATTTACATATCCCCTTTTATTTTATTAATCGGTCGACCGACCGACAATTAAGTTTAGTTTAACTCAACTTCACCTTAATGTCAATATTTACAACTATTTTTGCTTTCAACTAAAAAAGAGAGCCTACAAAAGACTCTCTTTTTATAATATTTTATACTTCTTATAATTCATCATATGAAGTTATTACTTTATTTACTATTCCATACTCAACTGCTTCATCACAGTTTAACCAGTAGTTTCTATCTGTATCTTGTTTAACTTTTTCCAATGGTTGATTTGTTGCATTACTGATTATTTTATTTATTCTTTCACGAACTCTTGAAATCTCCAATGCTTCTATACTAATATCCGTAGCTTGACCTCTACATTGACCCATTGGTTGGTGTATCATATATCTTGTATTTGGTAATGAGTATCTGTTTTCTTTATCTGCAGCAAGGTAAATTGTTATTCCTGCACTTGCCACCCATCCAGTACCTATTACTATTACTTTAGGTTTTACAAATTTAATCATATCATGAATAGTATCTCCAGCTTCCACATGTCCACCTTGACTATTTATGAATACTTTTATTGGTTCATCTCCCATTTCTTGTAGAATTAACAATTGTGTTGATACTTTCTCTGCTAATTCTTGATTTATTTCCCCAGAAATAAATATTGTTCTAGTTTTCAATAACTTTTCCATTACTTGACTTGAAGTGTCTTTTGACTTTTCTTCTTTTTCCCCTAAATATATCATTGGTTATCTCCTTTTATAATCTTTTAAAATAAATCACCCCGGAAATAAATGTAAATTTATTCCTTATAAATTATTATATCTCTATATTTACCACCTTACAACTTTCCATTTATTAAATTTTCTATTTCTTTTAATTTACTTTCACTCAATGATTTTAAGTATTCTATATAAAATTCTTCCCATTCATTAGTCGTGTTAATTTTTTTTCTTAAATATTTTTTAAGATCTATATCTTCTATTCTATATTCACCATAAAATACATACTTACCTAAAAAGCTAAGTTCTAAATTACTTAAAGACATATATAGCATCATATATTCATATTCAAATAAGCAGTCACTTTTTAACATATCTATATAATCTTTTATGGAGTTTATTTTTTTATTTATTATAGTAATTTTCTCATAAATATTATCACTTGAGATTATTTCTTCTATTAATTCTCTAAATTCTTCATCATCCATTCTTTTTTCTTCATCTATAATCAGATTGTTTTCATTATTTTGATTTTTTTCATTTACAACTATAATTGTTCTTAAATTATCTCTTTTTAAAGCATCTAAGCTATTTTTTATAAGTACTTCTTTATAATTTTCTAGATAAGTTTTTTCATACTCAATCAACCCATAATCTTCTATTATTTTATTAACTGCTAAAGATATTAAATCTCTTACTTCTTCTGTAGTTATTTTTTTCAAATTATTATTTAGTTTTTCAAATTCTTCTTTTTCAATTTCCAAGGAATTGCTATTGCAAAGAATTGAAAATACTGCATTATTTATAGTCATTTCAAAAATATTTATAAGTAAATCTCTATAATCAATTTTATAAATATCACCATATGTTTTTAGTATTTTATGAATATCTTTATTATCAAATTTATTACATATTTCATTTTCCACGTACAAATTCCATAAATAATTCTTCATATAATAAAGCCCCACCATATCCCAATCATCAAAGATGAGGGGATAGTCTATGTCTGCAGCATTTTCATCTGGTTCAAATTCCAAATCATAGTATTTAAAAAAGTTTTCAATTCCAGATAGTGTTGTATTATATGCCATTAAATCTGTACATATTTGATTTTTTAAAGTTTTTTCATATAACTTTTCAGTAATTTTAAAATCTTCCTTTAAAACACCTTTTCCTCTTTCATAAATATAGGATATTTCTTCTTTTTTTAAAGTATCAATAGCTATTTCTAAATTTTCAAATGTTTTCATATAAGCATCTATTGTATACCATATACCTATTATAAACTTTTCTGCTTTTTCAACAGTTACTGAAGTACTTTGACCTTTTGTATATCTTATTATTAAGTCTTTTAAAATTTCACTTATTTTAATTTGCACATTATACAAAAATGCTTTGGGAAGTATTTCACATCTTACACATTCATTTATAAGAGATATGGTGTATTGATATTTTGATAGATTACTTGCATGAAAATTTTCATTAATCAATTGTAAATTATTCATCTATATTCACCCTTTTACACTTAAAATCCATAGCAAATTTTTCAGCTAAATTTTCTATATTATCAATTCTTCCGCTACTTTTTTCATAAAATTCACCAATTAAATCTATAATTTCATCGTCACTTATTTTATCTAAGGTTTCATTTTTTAAATAGTAGAAAACATCTTGTAACTCATTAATTACTTCAACATAGTCATCTTTATCAGTATATTGAGATGTGTATATTTTATTTATTATTTTTTTCGTGGCATCCATATTAAGGTCTATTCTGCCGTAAGTTTTTAAACTGTATCCTCTAGACTTAATTACTTCCTCCACATCATCATGTGTTAATGTTAATCCATAAACTGATGATTGATCATTTATTTTTAATATGTCGTTTTTGGCAGCAATCATGGCATTTTTCTGTAATGATCTTAAAATAATATTATTTGTCAATTTTACCATCTCCTTTTTCATAAAACCACTTGACTTTTTATGATTTTTGTGTTATTATTAAAATAATAAGCATTTTTATTTGCATTTAATCTAACTTTTATTGTATAATCATTAAATTTACTTGTCAAGAAGTCAAAAGCAGTTTAGCTGCTCTTTTTTTATGCAAAAAAAGACAAGTTACTAATTTATTACAGGTAATATGTATACTTAATAAACTTAAGCCCTTTAAAATAAAGGGCTTAAGTTTTGGTATATATCATAAAACTTATACCAAAACTTTATAGTTTGGTTATGTTAGCTTACTTCGTGATAATTATATTACAAAAATAACCACACCTTAGTATATTTTTTGCTAAGATGTGGTTATTTAATTTATTATAAATAGTTGGTATTATATTAATTTTGTAATTTAATTAATTCTCAACTATAGTAATATACTTTATATCATATATCTAAGTTAATGCTAAATTATGTATTGTTTATATTTAACATACTCTTTTTCACTACATTCAATATTGAATATTACTCCATCCTCTATATATTCAGAATCTAAGATAGTTGCATTCTCCATTATATTAGATATCATCTTTCCTTCTGAATATGGAATTTTTAACTTAAATCTTATATAATCTTCAAATACTTTTTCACAAATAGATTCTATTAATCTATCTATTCCTATATCTCTTTTAGCTGAAATTAATATTTTATTATTATCTAATTTATCTAAATCAATTAAATCAATCTTATTATATACATAAATCATAGGAATATTATCAGCTCCTATTTGGCTTAATGTTTCATTAGTAACATCTATCTGATTTTTATAATTAGGATTAGATATATCTATAATATGAACTAATAAGTCTGCATCGCAAACCTCCTCCAGTGTTGATCTAAAAGCTTTAACTAAGTTATGAGGCAAATCGCCTACAAATCCAACTGTATCATACAGTAAAAAAGATTTGTTATTATGTAGTTTAATATTTCTAACATAAGTCTCCAATGTTGCAAATAGCATGTTTTTTTCAAATACTTTTTTATCTTCTTTATTAATAAACTTTTCAACTAATACATTCATAACTGACGATTTACCTGCATTAGTATATCCTACTAGTGCTACATTAGGTATGTTGGATTTTTTTCTTTTATTTTTTTGAGTATTTCTTTGATACTTCAGTATTTCTAATTCCTTGTTTAAACTAGCTATTCTATCTTCTATACGTCTACGGTCTAGTTCTAACTTAGTTTCTCCTGCTCCCCTATTTTTAGTACCAACTCCACCACTTTGACGACCTAGGTTTTCATTTGCACCAATTAACCTTGGAAGTTCATACTGAAGTCTTGCAACCTCTACTTGCAACTTAGCTTCTCTTGTTTTTGCTCTATTTGCAAATATATCTAGTATTAAAGCTGTCCTATCTATAATACTACACTTTACTTCTTCTTCAATATTTTTTATCTGTGATGCAGATAATTCATTATTAAATACTATTATTTCAGCATTCATCTCTTCGATTAAATCTCGTAATTCTTCAATTTTACCACTACCCATATAGAAAGTTGGATTTATCTTCTTTAAATTTTGCTCCATTTCTCCAACTATTTCTATATCACAAGCTATACATAAATTCTTAAGTTCTATTATAGATTCCTCAAAATTATTTTTGTTATTTATATTAATTCCTACAATTATTCCTCTTTTTCTCATTTTCATAATCTCCTATAATTTTATATTTAAACTTAAATATTTAAATATCACGGGATTATGACTTTTAATTATGTTAAGACAATAGCCACAACCCGTGCCTTATCCTCTTAATCTTATTGAATGTATACATCCACGTATATTCATTTTATTACCTCCTAACTTTTACCTACTTTACCGACTATAATTTTTAAATCAATCGTTATATTTTCTATATCACATTTAGTTAATTCATTTATTTGTTCTTTGCTCAAACCAGATGTTAATGGCGTCATTTTTATAAAATCTTCTAAATTATATATATTTGTTTTATAAGTGATTCTTTTATCATAGACGATTTCCAAGTTATCTTTAAATGAATTTATAACATTTTTATTAGAATAAGTATCTTTTTTTATTTTATCTTTTATTTTAGACCTTATCTCTTTTAAGTAGTGTTCATCTGGAATTACTTTTATTACAACTCCACCTTTGTTTAAAACTCTAGTAAATTCACTATAATTCGATG
>JALFMW010000033.1 GCA_022782605.1 Clostridium sp.
GGAATAAAAATAATAAATATGATTAAATATCTATATACAAAAATAACATTTGCAGAAGTTCCTGATGAAATTTCTTTATGTATAGATATTACTAATTGTATATATCATTGTAATAATTGTCATTCTCCTGAATTAAGACAAGATATAGGTACTCCTTTAACTATAGAAGAATTAAATAAATTAATTGATAAGAATAAAGGAATTACTTGTGTATGTTTATTAGGAGGAGATGGTAATATTAGAGATATAAATAATATAGCTCAATATATTCATACTCATAAAAGTAATTTAAAAGTATGTTGGTATTCAGGTAATATTGAAATACCAAATGAATTAAATAAAGAATATTTTGATTATATTAAATATGGTCCATATATAGAGAATTTAGGACCTTTAAACTGTAAAACTACTAATCAAAAGTTTTTAGAGAAAAGAGGAGATTCTTGGATTGATGTAACATATAAGTTTCAAGGGGTTGGAATTATTTAATTCCTCCCCTTTTTTTCACTCCTCACTAATCTCAGTTACTTTTTAAATAATTATACTATGTTTAAAATTAAAATTAAAATTAAAAGATTAAACCCTAATGTTAAACTTCCTAAGATTATTAAGAAAGGAGAGTTTATTGATTTATATTGTAGTAAAACAACCACTTTTAAAGCCCCACAAAGTGGTACTTTAAAGAAGAAGGTTGTTGAAGGAAATACAGAAAGACTTCGTAATGTGACTTTTGACTTACAGTTAATTCCGCTTGGAGTGGCTATAAAGATACCTAAGAATTATGAAGCTATTGTTATTCCTAGAAGTTCTACTTGTAAAAGTATGGGTATTCTTCAAGCAAATTCTGTAGGATTAATAGATCATAGTTATTCAGGAAATAAAGACGAATGGCAATTTCCTGCACTCGCTATTAGAAATACTACTATTACTGAAGGTGAAAGAATTTGTCAATTTAGAGTACAATTATCTCAAAAAGCTACTTTTCTTCAGAAGCTAAAATGGTTGTTTAGTAGTGGGGTTGAGATTGAAGAAGTAGAGGAATTAGATGAGGTATCAAGAGGAGGTTTTGGATCTACTAATAAAGAATTTTAATGATTACATTATTGATTGCAACATTGTGTATAGTAGCTGTAATTACTGGTATAATTATTTATTATAACAGTAATACAGTTCTTATAAAAACTAACCCAAATCAAGTATTTGGGTTTAAAACTTCTATAGAATTAACAGGTTTACCAATTATAGTATTTTATCAAAATAATAAAAAGTATAATTTTCTTTTAGACACTGGTAGTAATGTTTCTTACATAAATAAATCTTCAAATTTACAAAGATCTGAAGTATTAAGTACAGACTCATTTTTAAGTGCTAGTGGTGAAGAGACTTTTTGTGAGATTGCTAGAATAATCTTATGTCACGAAGATAAAGAATATAATTATGATGTTAGAGTTGCAGATTTAAATGAAGCTTTTAGGAATATTAAAGAATCTTATGGTGTAACTCTTTCAGGTATAATTGGTTGTGATTTTATGGAGAAATATAAGTATTGTTTAGATTTTAAAGAAATGGTAGCTTATATTAGAAAATGATATATTTAGTAACTAAACAAACAACTTTATTTGAAAGTGAGAATTATAAAATTATAAGTGTTGAGGAGTCATTAAGGCTCCTCAATTCTTTAAATATTGTAGGCCTAGACACTGAGACATCTGGGTTAGATCCTTGGACAAAAGAATTAAAATCGATTCAATTAGGTAATTATGACAATCAAGTAGTAATAGATACAACAACTATAGATCCTACATTATATAAAGAATACTTAGAATCAGATCGGCTTTTTATTGGTTGGAATTTAAAATTTGATTTAAAATTTTTATTTAGACATAATATTGTTCCTAAACAAGTTTGGGATGGCTATTTAGCAGAAAAGCTTATGTGGCTTGGTTATCCTCCGGGTATACATTCTTTAAGTCTTAAATCAGCAGGCGAAAATTATCTAAATGTTGAATTAGATAAATCTGTTAGAGGTAAAATCATATATGCAGGATTGACCGAAGATGTAATTATTTATAGTGCTAATGATATTAAGTACCTAGAGAAAATTATGGAACTACAAAAAGTAGAACTTAAAAAGAAGGAACTTGATAAAGCTATAGTATATGAAAATAAATTTTTATTGATAAAAGTATATGAAAATAAATTTGTATTACCTTTAGCATATTGTGAATATTGTGGAGTAAAATTAGATGTGACTAAATGGAAAGCCAAAATGCAAAAAGATGAGCAGCGAGTTAAAGCTGCTTTAGACAATTGTAATAAATGGCTATTAGAAAATGAGCCTAACAGTAAATACATTTTTATTGATAGGCAAGGAGATTTATTTAGTGGATTTAATTTAGAACCTCAAGTTACTTTAAACTGGAATAGCACTAAACAATTAATTCCATTATTTAAAAAATATGGAGTAAATGTGGAAGTAGATGATAGAGAAAAGGGAGGAACTAAGGATAGTATAGATGCTAAAAGTTTAAAACCCCAGAAAGATAAATGTAGTCTTATTCCTTTATACTTAGAATATAAAGAAGCTGTTAAAGTTACTTCTACTTATGGAGAAAACTTTCTTAAACAGATTAATCCTGTTAGTGGTAGAATACATACTAATTA
>JALFMW010000037.1 GCA_022782605.1 Clostridium sp.
CTTTGATAAATGCTCTCAAGTCCATGGAAAATATCATGCCTCAGTTTCTATCCATCATAGTAATAGTTGGCTTAATGCTCGCCTTAGTAGATACAAATACTATCTCAACTCTCATAGGTAGTAAGTCAGGTTTCTTAGGTGTAGTATTTTCCACTGTGATTGGTTCTATAGTGATGGTTCCTACTTTCGTAGCATTTTCCACTGCTAATACACTGCTTAATAGTGGTGCTGGTTATGCTCAGGTAGCTGGTCTAGTATCAACCTTAACATTTGTAGGTATTATGACTTTTTCATTGGAAGCAAAATATATTGGCAAAAAAGCTGCCTTTTATAGGAATTTCTTTGCCTTTTTATTTTCATTTATAGTTGCCTTATTTATGGGGGTAGTTCTGGGATGAAAAAACATATTTATTTTTATTTAAAAAGGTATAAACTTTTCCTTATGATGAGTTTTTTACTTATTATAATTGGATTTTTTAAACAGGATATTAGCTTAAATGCCTTCAATAGTGCAAAGGATAGCTTTTTGCAAATGCTATCAGTTCTTCCACCTATTATGATTTTACTGGGATTAATGGATGAATGGATTTCTAGAGAGTCAATGATGAAGTACATGGGTGATGATTCTGGTATTATGGGAATAGCTATTTCTATAGTTTTTGCAGCCTTTGCAGCAGGTCCAATGTATGCTGCCTTTCCTTTTACAGCTGTATTACTAAAAAAAGGTGTAAAATTTACAAACGTAATTATTTTTATGAATGCTTGGTGTGTTATAAAAATCTCTACTCTTTTATTTGAAATAAGTTCTCTTGGATACAAATTCACCTTCTATAGATTGATAATTGATTTTGTTGGTGTTATAGTTATGGGATATTTAGTTAATTATTTTGTTATGAAAACTGGTAAAGAAGATGCTGTTTTACTTAGTTATAAGAAATAACAAAAAGGCACCTATAAATTTAGGTGCCTTAATTACTACAAATCTATTTCTTTATATTAAGCTATCTGCTAAAAAATTCTCTAATCTAAATACTGGATAAAAATCTTCTCTATTTTCAGGTACATATATTAGATGTTCTAGGTAAAAATAAATATAAATAAGAATATATTTATACTTTAAAATATTCAAATAATTTTATGTAATTGGAGGACAAATATGAAAAAAATAGCATTGGCAACAATTATATTAGTTGCATGTATTAGTTTGATAGGTTGTAATAAATCATCAACACCAAATAATCAAAATTCAAACAATAATAAAATAACAATGGAACAAGCACAGGAAATAGCACTAAAACATGCAAAGCTAACAAGTGATCAAGTTTCATTTATTAAAACAGATACTGAATTAGAAAATGGAATAGAAGTGTATAATATAGAATTTTCTTATGAAAATAAAGAGTATGATTATAAAATAAATTCAGCTAACGGAGAAATTGTAGAATATGATTCTGATATAGAAGATTATGATATAACACAACAACAAGCAACGAAAGAAAATAAATCAGTAACTCCAAATAATCAAAACTCAAATAATAGTAAAATAACAGTGGAAAAAGCAAAAGAAATATCATTAAAACATGCAAATTTAAAAGATAATCAAGTTGTATTTGATAAAACAGAGATGGACTATGATAATGGAGTACAAGTATATGATATAGAATTTCACTACAACAACATAGAATATAATTATGAAATAGATGCTAATACAGGAAATATATTATCATATAGTCAAGATTAAAAATTTAAATTATACCATATAAAGGAGCTAATATACATTTAGCTCCTTTTTTATATTAGACCACTATATACTAAAAAAGCACCTATAGTGGTTCTATAAATAAATATGTCATCTATGGTAAAATTAGTTGAATTTTAAAAATAAAGAGGAGAAAATTACATGAATTCATTAATAAGTAGTGACAACATATGGGTTCTATGGACATTCTTAGTAGTTTGGTCCGCTATAAGTATAGTATTAGAACAAAAATATAAGTGGGCATCTAAAGTAACAGGTGCAATTATAGCATTATTAGGAGCAATTATATTTGCAAATTTAAAAATAATACCAACAGAAAGTACTGTGTATGATTCAGTTTGGACATATGTAGTACCTGTAGCAATACCCCTTTTATTATTAAAGGCAGATATCAAAAAAGTCAAAAATGAAAGTGGAAAAATGCTTGGTGCATTTCATGTATCAGCCTTTGGAACAGTAGTAGGTACTTTTGTATCAGCATTTTTATTAAGTTCACTAATTCCATATATAGCTGAGATAGCTGGAATGATGACTGGTTCATATATTGGAGGAGGAGCTAACTTTGTTGCTATGACAAATGCTTTTAAAACTCCAGAAAATTTAACTAATGCAACAATAGTAGCTGATAACTTAGTTATGGCTGTTTACTTCTTTGCAACTATGTCCATACCTTCTATATTATTCTTCAAAAATAAATGGGGAATGTCTACAGAAGGTGAAGTAAATGAGAGTGGAAGTTCTTCTTATTGGACAAAGAAGGAAATATCATTAAAAGATATAGCAGTGTCTTTAGCAATTGCTTTTTCAGTAGCAAGTTTATCTAGTGTATTATCTGAGGTAATATCTGCACTAATACCGACTTCAAACATGATATTAAAAATGGCTAACTCTATTTTTGGAAATATGTATTTAATAATGACAACTTTAATGTTAATAATAGCTACAGTGTTCTCTAAGCAATTAGAAGAAATAAATGGAGCTGAAGAAATTGGTACATTTTTAATTTACTTATTCTTTGTAGTTTTAGGAGTACCTGCATCTATATCTGAAATAGTTAAAAACGGTGCATTTATATTAGTTTTCTGTGTGCTTGCAGTGTTTATACATTTATCTATAACTTTAGTAATGGGTAAAATGTTTAAATTTAAATTAGATGAGTTATTACTTGCATCAAATGCTTGTATAGGAGGTCCTACTACTGCCGTAGCCATGGCCATAGCTAAAGGATGGAATAGTTTAATAGTTCCTACAATGATAGCTGGTGTTTGGGGATATGTCCTGGGAAATTATGCCGGAATAATCGTTGGAAATATACTTCAAGTTATATTATAAAAATTCATTTTGCCAACGACTTTATTCGTTGCTAAAATTAATAAATTAGAAATACAAAAATGGTGTTACAAAAGTAGCACCATTTTTTTAGATTAATTATTATTTTTAAAATTTATTACTAATGTTGTTGCAAGTCCTCCCCAAAGAATACTTGCTCCAAGTATCATAAATATTATAGCTTGAGTTGTCATTTATACAACCTCCTTATCTTTCACTTGCGTACCATTATGCCAAGGTCTTTTAGATATAACAATCGAACCTACTATGGCAATTGCCACAACTAACCATCCGTATAAGCTTACAGATGTTAAATCATATCCACCATAAGTTTCATTAAACTCTTTGATTAAACTTTGAACTAAAGCTACAGTTAATAATGTTGGTGCTACAAATTTTATTACGAAGTCCCACCATTTTCCTATTTTAAAATAAGATATGGCATTAGTATGCTTTCTTATTACTTTTGGCTTTATTATCCAACCAACTAATAATGTTTCTAATAATCCAACTACAACTATTCCGTAGTTATTTATAAAGTTATCCATTATATCTAATATATATAATCCTGCATTAGTAGCAAATATAACGCTTAACATAAATCCTGCTATTGAAATCATTGTTACAACCCTTTTACGATCCCAACCAGTTTTATCTATTACAGCTGCACTTATTGCTTCAAGTAATGATACAGCTGAAGTAATTCCAGCAAATACTAAACATAAGAAGAATAATACTCCTAATATATTTCCCCATACACCCATTATACTGAATACATTAGGGAAAGCTATAAATGCTAATCCTATACCACTTGTTACTACTTCATCTACACTTACACCTTGAGCTGATGCCATTACACCTAATATGGCAAATACACCTATTGCACATAAAAACTCAAATCCACAGTTAGCAAATGCAGTCATAAATGCACTATTATTTATATCTGTTTTTTGTGGAAGATAGCTTGAATAAGTAATCATTATACCAAGTGCTATACTAAGAGAGAAAAATACTTGACCATATGCACTTACCCATACTGTAGGATCTTTTATACTATCCCAATTTGGTGTAAATAATCTATTTAACCCTAAAGAAGCACCTTCTAGCGTAACTGCTCTTACAACAATTATCACCATTATAGCAAGTAAACAAGGTAATAATATTTTACTGTATTTTTCTATACCTGCTTTTATTCCTTTGTAACATATGTACCAATTTGCAAACCATACTAAAGCTATTCCTATTAATATAGGCCATACTATTCCCCCTAAGTTAAGAGGTGATGCAGATAATTGTAAAAAGTCATTGTAGAAAAATCCGTTGGCATCACTTCCCCAACCTTTGTTAAAACTTAAAGTTAAATATTTAATTGCCATACTTAATATCATAGTATAATAACATAATATAAGTGATGAATTTATTACTGGCCACCAGCCTATCCATTCATATTTTTTGCTTGCTCTTGCTATTGATAAAGGTGCAGAACCTCTGTATTTGTGCCCCATTCCATATTCTAGTATTAATAAAGGTATACCTGCTGTAAATATAGCAAAGAAATAAGGTATTAAGAATGCTCCTCCTCCACTAGAATATACCACATATGGAAACCTCCATATATTTCCTAGGCCTACTGCAGAACCTACTGCTGCAAGTATAAACCCTACTTTTGAGCCCCACTGTTCTCTGTTTTCTTCCATTTTCATTCCCCCTATAATTGCATATTTTTAAAAATTTTATAAATTAAAATAATTTCATCTGATTTTTTAAAATTTTCAGACTTTTTACGACTTATATTGTTATATTAGCACTTCTTTTTTCTATGAGCAACAAATTTTCAGACTTTTCTCAATATTTATATATAATTTTTTTATGTATTTTAATTGTGCCAATAATAGAATTATATTCCTGTATTTATTTTTAGCTAAAAAATATAAAATTAGCGTTATTGGTAAAAAATAATATAGAAAACTTATGCTTGAAAATAACACTTTTAACCTCCAATTTTCTTTATATAACAATAGCCTGAAAATATAATTTTCAGGCTATTTCTATTATATCTATTTTGA
>JALFMW010000045.1 GCA_022782605.1 Clostridium sp.
TACATAATTTTTATTACCCCCAACTCATAGCTAATACGAATACTGAAAACATAGAAGTTAGAACACCTGCTAAAATATCAGCAACTAGAAATATATATAATAAATATTCGTCTTTTAACTGATGTTTCTTTACAAATAAATGTATTAATTTTTATTCTTACTATATAAATCTATATAAATATTGTTCATAATGTATAACAATTACGACTTAATTTATATTGTATCATTTTCAACACTCATTTAAAACATAGCCTTTTATTATAAAAATCTTTATATTCTGTGAAATAGGCAAATATATTACCAAAAAAGTCCATTACATTTCTGTAATAGACTTTTTGTTATGCTCCTATTTTTACTTCTTTTTTGAGAGTTAGATTTTCTTTTCTTTTTACATGAATAAACATACTTATGGCAAGTATAGCAGTTAATATATCAGTTAGAGCTTGTGATATTATTATACCTTTTAAACCTAATAGATGGCTCATTATGTATATAACTGGAATAAAGATAATTCCTTGTCTCCCAACGGCAAGAACCATACTTTGAGTACCCTTACCCATAGCTTGGAATAAGTTGCTTAGAACAAATATAATACCCACAACTGGACCACTTATCATTAAAGCTCTAAGCATAGAAGTACCATAACTTACAATTTGAACATCATCTATAAATACCCTCACGATAGCATTAGCAAAGATAAAGATAATTGCTCCACCTACAAAACCACCAATTACAGCAGCTTTGAATAAAAATCTTAAAAGCTCCCCAAGTCTTTTGTTGTTTTTTGCACCATAAGAGTATCCCATAATAGGTTGTGCTCCTGCTGCAAAACCAACTAACAATAAAGTTACTAAAGAAACAACCTTGTTGGCAATTCCCATACCTGCTATAGCTGCATCTCCATAAACTTTTAAGTAGTTATTTACAAATACATAAGAGATGCTCATTAAAATATTGTTTATAGATGCTGGTATTCCCACAACCATCACACCCTTTATAATTTCTTTGCTCATCATAAAATCTTTAATTGAAAGACTAAGAATGCTACTTTTTGTCGTTATATGGTATACAAAGTAAATAACAGATGAAATATTTCCTATAACCGTTGCTAGGGCAGCTCCTTTTACACCCATTCCTAAAAATAAAATCATGATTGGATCTAAGATAATGTTTAAAAAAGTTCCTATCATATTACCTATCATAGCTTCTTTACTGTAACCTTCACTACGAACAACATTTCCTAAAGTGAAAGTACAAAGAACAAAAGGTGCTCCAGCTATATAATAAAGTAGATATTCTTTACAAAAAGACTTAGTAAGAGCGCTTGTTCCCAATATTTTTAAGATAAATTCCATTTTCAAATTTAAAACTAATATACAAATAATTCCCAAGAAAATTGAACTGTAAAAACAGAAAGAACTTATGTGCTTAACACCTTCTGTATCCTTTGCTCCCAAAGTCCTACTTATTAGAGCAGAACCACCCATACCAAATACATTACTTAATGCCATAAGCAACATAAATATTGGAGTAGTTAAACTTACTGCTGCCACTTGGTTGGCATCCCCCGTTTGACCTATGAAAAAAGTATCTGCCATGTTGTAAATTACTGTAACTAATAAACTTGTCATAAGTGGTATAGACATTTTCATGACAGCCTTTTTTATGGGCATTGTTTCAAATAATTCGTTTTTTTCCATATGACTTCCCCTTTATCTAATTTTTACCACTAATAATTTTATATAAATCATCATAAAAAGGATATGCCATATGGCACAAACTATCATATAAATATATCTTCGCAGATATTTTTTAATTTTTCTTTATCAATAATTTCATAAGTGCCTTTTTTATTTGATCTTTTAATTATATTTTCATCACAAAACTTAGTAAGAAGTCTCATAAGTTGCCTATAACTAAAATTCAATAAACTGGCAATCTCCGTCCAATTACCACAAACTTTTTCTTCCTTTTCATTTGTCAACAAATAAAAAGCCAGCCTAATTTCTTTTGAGTGTAGACTATTTAAAAAGGTATTTTTTGAAGATAAGCTGATTTTTTGTGCAAGAGACTTGATAATATACCTACAAAATAATAAATCCTCATTTAATAAATCTCTGTGTTTATCTATGGATATACTAATAGCCATCACTTCATCTAAACATTGTGCATAAGGAGTGTCACTTTCTCCTGCAAACTCCATCTCTCCAAGAAGGGCTAGGGGGTTTTTAAAATCAAGATACAAAACCTTTCCCTCTGCTGAAATATAGTAAATCTTCAAACAACCTTCCACTATGAAAAGTATCTCATTTAGCTTATTATTTTTACTACAAATTATTTCCCCTTTTGAAAATCTAACTAACTTTACTTCATATTTATCATAAAAACTAAAAAAGCTATCAATACTATATCTTTTAACATAACTTTTTAGTAAATTTTCATTTTTAATTATTTCCACCAAATTTACTCCTTTAATTATTACTACTTTCAGAATTTTATAGCATAAAAATATTTTATACAAATAAAGTTTATTACACAAAATAACCCCTTGAAAATATAGTATTTTCAAAGGGTTATTTCACATATCTCATTTTTTCCTCCATATATATACTTAAAAATTCTCTATCCAAATAAGTATAATCGTAGAAATAGTCAAACCATTTAGCAAATTCATCACTACCTACAAGTATACACTCACCTGTTTCAAATATATTATATAGAAGATGTTCTACGCTGTTTTTGTTTACTACTACTAAGTCGACTTTCATCTCTAAAAGATCTTCTAAAATTTCCCCTACTTTTATTCTAGTAATTAAGTCTATTTCTTTATTAGTAAACCATGCTATATCTATATCACTATTTTCACTATCATAGTATTTTGTGCCATAACTTCCAAAAATATATACAGCATCTGTCACATTGCATTTTAATACAGCTAGTATAATTTTTTTTATTTTATCATCTATATTTCTCACAACTTCCCCTCCTCCAGGGATTTTTAATATAATTATACCCTATATTAAAATTGTTAACAATTTAAATTATTATAAACATAAAAGTAAAGTTACTTCGTGTTTAATTAAATTATAAGTAAAAATGCCAGATAACTAGTAGACAATAAAATCATCATAGAGGAAATTATTATACTTGATTTATCTTTTTTCATATCATATTCTTCATTCTTTTTTATGTACTCTATAAAACCATATGTTAGATAAATTCCAATCAAACTCATGATGCAAACAATAAT
>JALFMW010000099.1 GCA_022782605.1 Clostridium sp.
CACTACCAAATGCTAAAGTATGCTCTATTTACAAAAACAGTACCTATAGCACAAAAGTTAATACAAACTCTTTATTTAAATATAAAGAGAGATTGTATTCTGTACCATCTGATCTAATAGGTAAAACTGTATCAATTGAAGTTATTGAAGATAACCTCAATGTGTATTATAACAAAAAACTTATTACAATACATCAAATTTCAAAGAATAAGATAAATTACAATGAAGATCATCATTCAGAACTTATGGAACTGACATTTAAA
This sequence comes from Clostridium sp., assembly GCA_022782605.1. GTDB lineage: Bacteria > Bacillota > Clostridia > Peptostreptococcales > Peptostreptococcaceae > Terrisporobacter. Next base: position 264 of record JALFMW010000099.1, read on the forward strand.
AATAAAGAAAAGGATGAATTGAAAGATTTTACAGAAATGCATTTTAGAGAGTTGGAGAAATTTAATGAACAATTATCAACTATTACAACGTAATCTACAAGATTTGAAGTTAACTCAAATGAGTCTAAAAATTGATGAATATATTACAAAAATAAATGAAGATAAAATAAGCATTGTTGATGCACTGTGTGAACTAACATCCAGAGAAATTGAAGTTAAAAATTTTAATGCAACAAATGCAATGGTTAAAGTGGCAGGATTTCCGCATCTAAAAGAAATAAAGGATTTTGACTTTGATTTCCAACCTAAAATAAATAAACAACAATTTTTAGACTTTGAAAGTCTTCGTTTTTTAGAGAATAATAGCAATATAATTCTAATTGGAAATAGCGGTGTTGGAAAAACCCACTTAGCTACTTCCATTGGAATTGCTGCTGCCAAGAAAAGAATTAGTACATATTTTATAAAGTGTCAGGATTTAATCGAACAACTAAAAAAGGCATATTTAGAAAATAAGTTAGATAGTAGAATAAAACATTTTAGTAAATATAAGTTATTAATTATTGATGAAATAGGCTATTTACCTATCGGTGAACAAGAAGCAAAGATGTTTTTTCAATTAATAGATAGGAGATACGAAAAGAAAAGTACTATAGTTACTAGTAATATAAATTTATCTAACTGGAATGAAGTTTTTGTTGATAGTATGCTAGCTAGCGCTATATTAGACAGATTAGTTCATCATTCTAGTATAGTTAATATACTAGGTAGTTCATATAGAACGGCGACAGCCTTGTCTAAAATTAATAATAAAAATTCTTAGCACTTTTGTACATGAAAATATAGGTCAAATTGTACAAAGTAATATTGACATTTATAGACTTGTTATGAAATAAGATGTTTGCGGAGTATGTTAGGAGCGAATAGTGTGAGTGCTTTTGGGATTAGTCAGAGGGGCACAGCCGAAGGCTATCTTTTCGATAAACAAATACGCTAAAGATAAAAATATAACCTTCCATAAGCAAATAAACTGACTATATAAAATGGTTTTGAGTTAGCGATTGTAGTGGAAATCCTTTTGAGCGCTCTTTGCTCAAAAGATTGGAACGTAAAGCGCGGTGGCGATAGCCAAACTCCATAAGTATGAAAATCATATATACAAACTATAGTATCTACATCAACCTCTATAAATGTGAGTCTATATTTTTTATTAATAGGTAATAATCCAGATATCAAAGGAGCTGATATATTGGATAAATTAAATACAAATAAGTCTATGATATCAATTAATATACTTATAAAAACGTCTGTTACGATACTTGCCTTATTATATTTATTTGTAATATTAAAATAATCTAAGCAGTATCTAAGTCTGATATCACAGTTTATAGCGCTCTTTGAGCCACGTGTGGGCGAAACATTTTGCTATAATCTGTGATGTCAGACTAGACCCCAAAGCTCTTGACCCTAAAATATAAATAAAGATAGTTGATGTAGGAGCGCTCTTTGCTCCTTCTTCAACTATCCTCCTATACTTTCCATAGCTTAAAACCTATAACTAAATATATCTACGAATCATATCTTATTAAAAGCAAAGGGTTGGATGGTGGGGGAGCAGAGAGCGCGGTGGGGAGTATGGACCAATCTGAAACGCAGTAAATAGTTAGCAAATAAATAAAGTTACATATTAGCTCATATCATAATCAAAAAATCCTCTGTTATATGAGCTAATATGTAGCCACACCTTGTATGTCTAATTTTTTACGAAGTGAAAGATTTGGCCATACAGGGGCTGATAACCGAAGGTTTAACTAACCAATTAAATTAACGTACTATATATCAAATATATGCGATAGCATAACGTAATTTTAATACTTGAGTCTACAATAAGAAATTTTAAATAATATAAATATTTCATATTCATATTTCTTACATATTTTATTTTTATAATTTACTTCATATTATGGTTTAAACTATACAATATTTTGATTAGGGGTATAAGTATGAATGAAGATAGAAAAAAAGTTCTACACATGCTAAACATTTGTAAAGGTCAAATTGAAGGTATATCAAAAATGATTGAAGATGATAGATATTGCGTAGATATATCTACACAAATTTTAGCATCACAGTCATTATTAAAAAAAGCTAATGGCTTAATATTTAAGCAACATATAAATAATTGTATCAAGAATTTATCTGCTGAAGATGATATGGAATCTAAGATCAATGAATTATCTAATATAATTGAAAAAGCTATAAACGTAAAATAAGGTAGACTATGCAGTCTACCTTATTTTACATTTATCATCATTAAT
>JALFMW010000126.1 GCA_022782605.1 Clostridium sp.
TTTTAAATATGTAATTATATTCTTAAAGTATACAATAACTTATCTTTTCAGTCAATATAATTATTTATTAAACAAAATTTTCTTATTCCATAGCTGATGCAGCTTCATTTTCTGCTAATAGATAACTTCTATCATTTGATAATTCAGCAGTTGCAAATGGTTCTTTGCAGCTTTCATCAACATCATAAAAAATTTCATCTATATTTTTTATTTCATCTTCAATTAATGATTTAAATCTATTTCTAAATACTTTAAATTCTTTAACTAGATCGTCATATTCTTTTCTTAGAGAAAAAATTCTTTCATTACAATCTTCTATAATTTGTTTTGATTTTAATTCAGCTTCTTCAACTATTATTCTTGCCTTTTTATTTGCTGCTGTACAAGTATCCTCTGCAGCAGTTTGAGCTGTTATTAAAGTTGCATTTAATGTATCTTCTATACTTTTATATCTACTTACTTGTTCTTGATATAATTTTAGTTTTTCTTTTAAATCTAAATTTTCTCTATATAAATTTTCAAAATCTTCTTTAACTAAATCTAAAAATTCGTCTACCTCTTCTTCGTGGTATCCTCTAAAACCTTTTTTAAATTCTTTATTTTCAATATCCATCGAAGTAATCATTTTTCCCCTCCTACAATAATATTTTTCCTTGAACTTTTATTTTTCCTTTTTTAGTCAAATCACCAATATTAGTTATTTGAGATCTTCCTTTTCCTCTAACTGATATTAAACACCCTGATTTTATTTCTTTTGAACAAGATATTATTTTTTCATAGTTTAATTGAACTTTTTCATTATTTATTAGCTTAGCACTTTCTTGTCTCGATATATTATATAAACCACTTATTATACAATCTATTCTACTAGATGATACTGTAAAAGATATATCTTTCACAGCAGGTGGATTATATATAATATCTTCTCTTGATATTTCTTTTAATTTAACATTATTTCTAGCTACCTTTTCCAAGTTCATTAAAATAAAATCACAGATATCATGACTTACTATTACTTGACAAAAGTTCTCATGTATAATTATATCTCCAATTTTTTCTCTTTTTATACCTAAACTCAATAAAGAGCCTAAATAATCCTTATGACTAATCGATTTAAATTTAAAATTTCCTTCAATTTGTATAAATCTTAGTGTATCATTTATATCTTCATATTCCATATAAAACGGGTAAATAAATACTATTTTTCGTTCACTTTCATCATATCCACCATCAACGCTATATTTCAAGTTGGTGTCTGAATTCAAAATAGCTTTAGCATTTTCCACTTCAAATGGATTTAAAAAATCACTATATCTTACGTCATAATTTTTCAAACAGCCATTTGCCTTATCAATAATTTTAAACATCTTATTTTTTAAGTCTATATCTTTAATGTGCGATGTTAGTTTTATCTTATCCATTTTACTACCTATTTACCAGGCCAAAGTTATAATTAATCTTTGTACCATTGATATTATAAAAAAAGCTATAATTGGTGAAAAATCTATTGGTATATCTATATATCTAAATAAAACTTCTCTAATTGGTCCAACTAGTGGCTCTGTAAACATACTTAATATTTCATAGGCTCTTGAATATCTAGCTCCTGGAAACCAAGACATTAGACATTGTATTATAATAAGCCATGTTAATACGTTTAAAAGTTTAATAAGTAATACGGCTATCATTTGCATGGTATTTCTCCTTTATTAATTATTTTTGCCATGGAAAAAATGCTTTACTTTCTAATTCTTTTTTAATATTTGCATCTATATCTACATTATTTGGTGCTAATATAAATATAGATTTAGAAACTTTTTGCATGCTTCCATCTAGTATATATACAGCTCCACTTATGAAATAGTATATAGATTTCTTAACTTCAGGTTCTTCTTCAACGCTTTCTAAATTAACTATTACTGCTCTTCTTTGTCTCAAATGATCTGCTATTATAGTAACATCTTCGTATTTTTTAGGCTCAGCTATAACTACTTTCATTTGATTATTTGTATGTATATTTACTACATTAGCTTTTTTTGCTGCTTGTACGCTAGGGTTGTCAATTTTTATATCTTCAGGTTCTACTTCTTCTGCTATATCATCATATTCTTCCTCTTCATATTCTTCCTCAACTGTCATCCAGTCTTTAAACTTCTTTATAATTCCTTCACTCATCTTTATTCCTCCCTGTATTTTCTATTTATTATAATTTCTTTGACCAAAAATTGAAGTTCCTACTCTTATTATAGTAGCTCCCTCTTCTATAGCTATTTTGTAATCATGACTCATTCCCATAGATAAAGTGTCCATTTCAACATTTGGTAAATTTAAATTACTTATTTCTACAGATAATTTCTTTAACTTACTAAATACTTTTCTTATTTCTTCCTCATCATCTACAAAAGGGGCCATTGTCATTAAACCTTGGATATGTATATTTTTGTAATCCTTAGACACTTGTTTTATAAAATCAACAACTTGTTCTTCTTCTAGTCCATGCTTACTTTCTTCTTTCGAAATATTTACTTGAACTAAACATTTGATTACCTTATCTATTTTTTCAGCTCTTTTTTGAATTTCTTCACACAAAGATATTCTATCTAGAGAATGAATCATATATGCTTTATCTATGATGTACTTAACTTTATTGGTTTGTAATGTTCCAATTAAATGATATCTTACCTTATCACCAATAATTTCATACTTTCTAGAAAGCTCTTGTGGTTTATTTTCTCCAATATCTGTTATTCCTGCATCTATAGCTTCTAAAACTTTATCTACATCTACTGTTTTAGTAACTGCCATTAAATTTACTTCGTCTTCTCTATGGCATTTTTCTTCTATCTCCTTAATATTTTGTTTAATAGATGCTATATTATCTTTAATCGACATAACTACCACCTTCTTATTACTAGTTAATTTTTGAAACTCTTTTATTAATAAAATTAGGCTTTAATATAATTCTATCATGCAATTTTACAGTATCTACTTCACTAATTTCATTTTTTCTAAAATCTATGTATATATATTTATCTTTATCGTCCTCAAAATAATTCCCCTTGATTTCTACAAATTCTGGTTTATTACTTTCTTCGTTTATGACATAAACACCTTTTTTATTATCTTTTTTTACTAAAGATTCTTTAGGTATTCTTAAAGCCTCCATTTGCTTATATATTATATCAAATTCTGACTCTCTTGTATCGTATATTTCCTTATTTTGTTGAGTAATTTTAACTGTTATCGTAAAATAGCCATTTTTATTATATTTTTTGTATATTTCACCATTTACTGTATATTTTTCATTTTTAATTTTAACACTATCCCCTTCATTAAACAACTTATTATCTTTGCTTACAAATACTATATATATTTCATTATTATTTATAACTCTAACTATAATTGTATGTGGTTTTATTAATTTATTATTAGATATGGATATATAATTATTTTCACATTTTTCTATATCATCCTTAGTTAAACTTGATAAATTATCAACTTTATATTTATCTTCATTATTATCATATTTATAAGAAACAACACCTGATATATTAGAATAATAATTTCTAGTATTATTTTTAACCTTTTCTTCTAATATTTTTAACTGTTCTTTTTTTACAGATAGCACTCCAATTTGTAAAGAGTTATTATTTTTTTCAATATTTTTAATTTCTTCTTTCAAATTATATATTTCTCTTTCTATACTATTGTCAACATTTTTATTATATATAGTTGCAACTCTTTGAAGTTTTTGTACTTTTTCACCTTCATCAACTAATAAAGATAGTGTTCCACTTGTATCACTTTTTATTAAGTACTCATCTCTAACAACTATAGCCTTTACTCTTGTTTTCATACTATAAAAATCATTTTCTAATGTTAGTACGGATGTCTTTAAACCTATTAAAAATATCAATCCTCTGAATAATATGTATAGAAATACTCCTAAAATAAAAATCCTCGAATACTTTATTTTCTTCAATGGATTCACCCCATCATTTAAATAATCGATTTATAGAAATCTACTCAATTATATATTTTCTTTAAATTTTATTTAAATCCTTCTTAATACCATAGTCCGATTTGATTTTCACTTATTATCTTTGGTACATATTTCTTACTTTTTATTCAAAAAAACTTAATTTGGTTTCAGAAACAATAAATGCTATAGATATAAAAACAAATCATAAAGGAAGTTTTGTCGTAATATAAATTTTATAAATTATCATTTAGTAATACTAAGTTTATAAAAATAATATCTTTTTACATACTTTATTATCTTTAGATAACAATAAATACATAAATGAATATTGAGTAGGAGGAAATAATCATGCCTGAAAAAAATTTAAATTGTTTTGCAACTAATTGTGCTCACAACTACAACCAACAATGCAATGCCGGAACTATACATATAAGAGGTAATTCTGCAATAAGAACATCTGAGACTACTTGCTCTACATATTTTGCTGATAGTGTTGGTTTTTTTACACGTGCAATAGAAGTTGGAGGTCCTACTGGAACTGATAATATAATTTGTGAGGCTTCTAATTGTATTTACTATGAAAATACACGATGCAATGCTGAGGTAGTCAATATCAACTCTCATTTTTCTTCTTGTGAAACTTTTAAATGTAGATAAATTTTAATTGAGTTTAATAAAACAATTTATCTGTAAATTATATAAATATTATTTTGCCAATTAAAAAAGAGAGATTTTCATCTCTCTTTTTGCATGTATGAAATAAAATTATTTTATAACATCTACACCCATATATGGTCTTAATACTTCTGGAACTACTACAGATCCATCTTCTTGTTGGTAATTTTCAAGTATAGCAGCAACTGTTCTACCTACAGCAAGACCTGAACCATTTAATGTATGACAGTATTCAGCTTTAGAGTTTTTATCTCTTTTAAATCTTATTCCTGCTCTTCTAGCTTGGAAATCTTCAAAGTTTGAACAAGAAGATATTTCAACATATCTATTGTATGATGGCATCCATACTTCTAAGTCATATTTAAATGCAGCAGTAAATCCTAAATCTCCTGTACATATTTTAACTACTCTGTATGGTAATCCTAACATTTGTAACATCATTTCAGCATCATTTGTTAATTTTTCTAATTCTTCATAAGATTCTTCTGGTTTAACAAATTTAACTAATTCAACTTTATTAAATTGATGTTGTCTAACTAGGCCTCTAGTATCTCTACCAGCTGAACCTGCTTCTGATCTAAAGCAAGGAGTATATGCACAGTATTTTATTGGTAATTGATCAGCACTTACAATTTCATCTCTATGTATATTTGTTACTGGTACTTCGGCAGTTGGTATTAAGAAGTAGTCTAAACCTTCTATTTTGAACATATCTTCTTCAAATTTTGGAAGTTGACCTGTTCCAATAAAGCTTGATCTATTTGCCATAAAAGGTGGTAAAACTTCTGTGTATCCATTTTTCTCAGTATGAGTATTTAAGAAGAAGTTTACTAATGATCTTTCAAGTCTAGCTCCTAATCCTTTGTATAAAGTAAATCTAGAACCTGTTATTTTACCTGCAGTTTCAAAATTTAATATTCCAAGATCTGTTCCTAAGTCCCAGTGAGCTTTAGAATCAAAATCAAAGTTTCTTGGTTCTCCCCATTTTCTTATTTCCACGTTATCTTCATCAGTATCACCTTGTGGAACGTTTGCATTTGGAACATTTGGTATTCTAAGTAATCTATATTGTAATTCCTCTTGAACTTTTTTAACTTTTTCGTCTAAAGCTTTTATATTATCAGATAATTCTTTAAGCTTAACTTTTTCAGCTTCAGCTTCTTCTTTTTTTCCTTCTTTCATTAATTGAGGTATTTTCTTTTGCTCAACGTTCATTTCGTTTTTTAATACTTCAACCTCTTTTAATAATTCTCTTCTTTGATTATCAAGTTCAACTACAGCATCTAAGTCGAATTCTTTTTCGCCTCTTATTTCCATAGCTTTTTTAATATCTTCTAGATTTTCTCTTATCCTTTTGATATCTAACATTTTTTTTCCTCCTACATTTTGTCTACAAATTGAATTATGACTATTCCCTAAAAATATATTTATATAAAGTATAATCAATCCATTTTAACTATATTTTAAGCATTATAAATTATCTTGTCAAATAATTTAATTCTATAATATGAATTTAAATATTATTACTTTATTATATATAAGATTATAACCAATAATATCAAAAATTTAATATACTATATAAATTTTTCTAAAACTTTATATTAAATAAAAAATTCATCCATTACTCCTTTAGGTAACTTGATTTTACATTTTATTCACAGTACAAGTAAAATTTCCCACCTACAATTAAAGGCGATTCTTTATATTTAAAGAACCGCCTTTATATTAAAATCTGATAAATTACACCTAAATAATACTACTCAACTTTTCCAGCATTTAAATTTTCCCAGAAATCTGCATTTTTAATTCCAAGTGATACTGGATCAAAGGTAATATCTTCACTGGCCTTACCTTCCTTCAACTGACGCTCATAATCTTTAAAGCACTTCATAGCTATATTAGATAAAGCAAGTATTGCTATTATGTTTAACCATGCCATTAGACCAACACCTATATCACCCATTGCCCAAGCAAGATCTGATGTTTTAACTGCACCATAGAAAGTCATACCAAGTAATACAACTTTTAACACATGAGTTGCCATAACGTTACCTTTTCCTGTTAATCTCTTAATTATATAATTAACATTAACTTCTGCTATATAATAGTAAGCCATTAATGTTGTAAATGCAAAGAAGAATAATGCTATTGCAACGAAAGCTGCCCCAAATCCATTTATTAAAGTATTAACTGCACCTTGAGTATAAGCTGGACCTATTTGATCTACTGTATATGCAGTACCTGCATTATATAATACTGAACCATCAGCATTAAAAGTAGTATAATTATCAGTCATTAAAATCATAAATCCAGTTGCTGAACAAACAAATAATGTATCAACATATACTGAGAAAGCTTGAACAAAACCTTGTTTTGCTGGGTGAGATACTTCAGCTGCTGAAGAAGCTTGTGGACCAGTACCTTGACCAGCTTCATTAGAGTAAACTCCACGTTTTACCCCCCAAGCTATAGTAGAACCAATTATTCCAGCAAATGTGGGCTCAGCACGGAAAGCTGATTTAAATATCAATGCTATAACATGAGGTAAGTATCCAATATTAACAATTATTATAATTACTGCCATTAATATATATGCTCCACCCATAAATGGAACTATAAATTCTGCAGCAGAACCTATTCTCTTGATTCCACCAAATATAACTACACCAACTAATATAACTAAAGCTACACCTGTTATTGTAACATTGACTCCAAATGCATTATTAACAGCTGCTGCTATTGAGTTTGATTGAACACCAGGAAGTAATACACCTATAGATATAACTGTTACTATTGCAAATAACATACCATATGCTTTAGCCCAGCCTTTTTTACCAAATCCCTTTTCTATATAATATGCTGGACCACCACAGTATTGACCATCATGTTTTTCTTTATATAATTGTCCTAATGTAGATTCTGCAAATGCTGAACCTGCTCCAAGGAAGGCTATTGCCCACATCCAAAACAGTGCTCCTGGACCTCCCCAAGCTATAGCTGTTGCAACACCTGCAATATTACCTGTTCCTATACGACCTGCAAGAGCTGTACAGAAACCTTGGAAAGATGAAATACCTTCTTCAGATTTTTCACCGGCGAATAATAAATGTACCATTTCTTTAAGGTTTCTAATTTGAGAGAATTTAGTTCTAAGAGAAAAATAAATACCAGCCCCTAGACATAAGTAAACTAGCCAGTTACTCCAAACAACATTGTTGACTGCATTAACTATGTTTTCCATAAAACCCCTCCTAATATTAAAATTTGTCCCTAAATAATAAATATACCATTGAGTAAAAGATATACATACTAAAGTATATTTTTATAATTGCGTTTTATAACTAAAAAATATGCCAAAACACATATATCACTACTCATATTTAAAAATTCTATATTTACTGCAAATTCCCTCTAATTATTTTCAATTTTCACAAAATTTCAGACTGTTTTTTTATACATAAAAAAAAGACTAGATTTATTATTTTTTTAATCCAGTCTTTCATTTTATTAAATATTTTTACTTTTAACTTTTATAATAAGATTGTAATTATATTACTGCTTCCTTCATTAATAATCTTTTGTAAAGTCTTTTGAATCTTACATCTTATTTCTTCAGGCATTGTATAAAGTTTACTCTGTAACTGTTCTTTTACTAAATCATTTAATGATTTACCAAACATATTAGATTCCCAAATTTCAGCTGGGTTTTGTTCAAATTCTTCAAGCAAATATTTAATCATTTCTTCACCTTGATTTTGATTTCCAACAATTGGAGATACTTCTGTTGATATATCTGCTTTAATTATGTGAAGTGATGGTGCATTTGCTTTTAATTTAATTCCATATTGTTTACCTTGTTTTATAATTTCCGGTTCTTCCAAACTAAGCTCATCAAGAGATGGAGCCACAACACCATATCCTAAAGTTTTTGCATCAGATAATGCACTTTCTATTTTGTCATACTCAACTTTAATTCTAGATAACTTAGTTATTAAATTAAGTAGTTGGCAGTCTCCTTCGATTTTAAATCCACTTTGTTCTTCTAATATTTCATAGAATAACTCCTGCTTTGTACATAAGTCCATACTAATTACACCTTCTCCAAGGCTTACATCATCAACTTTACAATCTTCTAGGAAAGGTAATTCATTGAAACCATTGACAACATTATTTATATCTCTAATCTTATCAATTGATGCTATAGATTGTTTTAAAGTATTGATTATATTAGTCTTAATCCAGTGATCATTTGCAAGTCCTTCTACCCATTCAGGTAAATTAATTCTAATTTCCGCCAATGGAAAGTCGTAAAGAACTGTCTCCATAACACCTTCTATATCTTCTTCATTCATTTGTTCTACATCCATAGGTACTATTGGAACTTGATATTTTTGTTCCAAATCACTTCTTAGAAAAGATGTTTCTTCACTGTCTGGATATTTTGTATTTAATACTACTGCAAATGGTTTTTTTAATGCTTTTAATTCTTTTATTACTCTTTCTTCAGGAATAACATAACTACTTCTTTCTATTCCTGTTACAGAACCATCTGTAATTATTACAATTCCAATTGTTGAATGATCTTTTATAACTTTTTTTGTTCCTATTTCTGCAGCTTTTTCAAAAGTCATAGCTTCTTTTGACCATGGTGTAGATACAAGTCTTTGCTTTCCGTCTTCTTCATGACCTAAAGCTCCATCAACTATGTATCCTACGCAGTCTACCATTCTGACTTTTAAAGATACAGTATCTTTTATTTTTATTTCAACGCCATCAGCTGGAACAAACTTAGGTTCAACTGTCATTATGGTTCTTCCTGAACCACTTTGAGGTATCTCATCTTTAGTTCTTTCTCTTTTGAAGTCATTTTCTATATTAGGCAACACAAGGGTTTCCATAAACTTTCTTATAAAGGTTGATTTGCCTGTTCTAACAGGACCCACAACACCTATATATATGTCGCCTTGAGTTCTTTTAACAATGTCTTCATATATATTGTTCATAATAATTCCCTCCTGCATATAATTTCTTAGTTAATTATATTTCAGGAGGGAATTTTTTATTACATATATATTTGTATCTTGTTTATCAATAATTAATTAGATAAAAGGTAATTATTTAAATAATCCGTTATTAACTACTTCTTCCATTTCATGTTTTTTAGATCTAGTCATTAAATCTCTTACTGCTTCGTTTGGATTTGCTCCTTGATATAAAACTGAATAAATTGCTTCTGTTATTGGCATATCAACATTTAACTCTCTTGATACTTTATATGCAACCTCAGTAGCTGTGATTCCTTCTACAACCATTTGAACCTCATCCAATGTTTCTTCTAGTGATTTACCTTGTCCCATAAGTATACCTGCTCTTCTATTTCTACTATGCATACTTGTACAAGTAACAATTAAATCACCTATACCTGCAAGCCCTGTAAAAGTATTTACATTTGCTCCCATTGCAACACCAAGTCTACCCATTTCTGCTATTCCTCTTGTCATTAATGCTGCCTTAGTGTTATCTCCATAACCTAGACCATCGCACATTCCAGCTCCAAAAGCTATAATATTTTTTAGAGCTCCACCAAGCTCTACACCTATTATATCCGGATTAGTATATACTCTAAGATGTGGACTCATAAAAATATCTTGTACTTTTTGTGCATATTCTATTTCTTCACAAGCTGCAACTAATGTTGTCGGCATAAATTTTGAAACTTCTTCAGCATGAGAAGGTCCAGAAAGAGCTACATAAGGATTGTTTGGTAATTCCTCTTTAACTACATCTGATAATCTAAGTCCAGTGCCTTTTTCCAAACCTTTTGCAACATCAACTAAAATTTGATTTTCTTTTATAAAAGGTTTAATTTGTTTACTTACACTTCTAACTGCTTGAGATGGAACAGCAAGCACTACTATCTCACTATCTTTTATAACTTCTTCTAAGTCATTAGATACTATTAAATCATCGGGAAAAATAACACCTGGCAAGAATTTACTATTTTCTTTTGTATCACGTATTTCTTCCACTTGGTCAACATCTCTTGTCCACATAAAAACTTGATGATTATTTTTATGTAAACTTAAAGCAAGAGCACTCCCCCAACTTCCAGCACCTATAACGCACATTTTTTGCATAATAAACACCACCTAATAATGTAATTATTCTTTCTTTTGTCCTAATTTTCTTTCAGTACCATTTAATAAACGTTTAATATTTTCTTTATGGGTTATGACAACTGATATAGTTAAAAATAATGTTACTAAAACTCCTTTATTATTATGATTTATCATCATAATTATAGGAGATAAGCCAATTCCTAGTATAGATCCTAAAGATACATACTTAGTTATGGCGACTATAATTATAAAAAAGCCTAAACATAGTAGCGCAACTAAAGGATTCATTCCTAACATCGATCCTAAAGAAGTAGCTACCCCTTTACCTCCTTTAAATCCAAGAAATACTGGATAGTTATGTCCTAAAACTACTGCTACTACTGCTATATAAGCACAAGTAGTATAATCTAAATTAACACCATAAGCAATAAGTCTTGCTATTAAAACTGCTATTAATCCTTTTAAAACATCCCCTATAAAAGTTAATGCTCCTGCCTTTTTACCTAATGTTCTAAGAACATTTGTAGAACCTGCATTACCAGAACCTTGTGTTCTTATATCAACTCCAGCAAGTCTTTTAGCAACTATATATGAAGTTGATATATTTCCAAGAAGGTAGGCAGTTATAATTATAATTAAATAAACTAACATATTTACCCCCTAAAGTATCTATCTTCTTTTATCTTTTTCTCTATATTCAAATTGCATT